>CAXTIY010000048.1:0-13887 GCA_964244215.1 uncultured bacterium | reverse complement strand
TTTCCCGGCGGCGAGCGCTTGCAGCATTTCGTCCGTATCGGAATTCGGGGCATCGGTCGAGTCGAACGGCGTCGCGTGAATGATCAGCGTGCGCAGCTTGAGGCCGTTTTCGGCCGGCGTATCGGCTTCGAAGCCGATGCGCAGATTCTTGAGCGCGGGTGAATCCATCGACGTGATATCGTAATGCTTTTTCTTCGGATAGATAAAGACGTATGACGAAATGTAGTACGGCTCGGAAGCCAAAATATTATCGGCCGCATATGGAACGTCCATAACGACGTCACATTTTTTCTTATTGAGATTCTCGTGAACGAATTGATCGAATCCGCCGCTCCCGCGCGTGGTCGCCCAAACGTAGACCAGCTTTTCCCCGAGCGCATGCGCGACGTACTCGGCCACCTTGTTTTCGAATCCCTGACCGGCCTTATTCGAGAACGGCATATAGTCGGGATCGGCGCATACGCGCAGATCGGCGGCTCCGGCCGCTGCCGGGGCGGTGCCTGCAGCGAGTGCGGCGGCGAGAAACAATCCGAGCGAGGTCTTGCGAAACACGTGTATACCGAATACCTGTCGTAGAAGACGCCCGTTGCCTGCTGCCCAAGTGGGCGGCACGCAACGGGCGCGCGTTTTAGGATGTAGCCGATGCGCTACCGACTAGATTTACGAGGTTGCAGGCAGAGCGAAGACCATCAGGTCGCCGCCGAGTTGCGTGTAGTGGCCGAGGTCGAGCGCTGCGTTAACGGCACCGAGACCTGCCGTGGGATTCGTGAGACCAGCCGCGAGGCCGAGAGCCGCCCACCCGCCGACGCCCGAGAAGATCGCGACGTATTGATGACCGTTGTGCGTGTAGGTGATCGGGTTTCCGATGATGCCCGACGGCACGTGGAACTTCCAAAGATCCTTACCGCTCTTGGTATCGACGGCTTTGAACCAACCGTCCATCGTGCCGTAGAAAGCTACGCCACCGGCGGTCGTCACCACGCCGCTCCACGCGGGGAAGCGTTCGGGGTTGGTCCACACTATGTGACCGTCGCTCGGATCCCAAGCGATGACCGCACCGCGATTGCCGCCCGGTCCCGGATACATCTTGACGATGGCTCCGACGTACGGGAAGCCCGACTTATACTGAACGGCGAAGGCTTTGTAATCCATGCAATTGTGGTTGGTCGGAACGATGAAGTAGCCGGTCTGCGGATCGAAAGATGCCGGCTGCTGATCTTTGCTACCCATGGCAGCGGGGCAGATGCCTTGCACGTTCTGGCCGGCCTTCGGGGTCTTCGCCGCCACGACGTTGGGACGGCCCGTATTCATGTCGATATCGGTCGCCCAGTTGACATCGGGATCGAATTTCTTGGCAAGCAACAGCTTGCCCGTACGACGATCGAGTTCGTAGCCGAAGCCGTTACGATCGAAGTGAACCAGCGCCGGAACCTTGGTGCCGTTGACGCTGATGTCGGCGAGAATCATCTCGTTCACGCCGTCGAAGTCCCATGCGTCGTGAGGGGTCATCTGATAGCCCCACTTCGCTTGGCCCGTGTCGGGATCGCGCGCGAAAATCGTCATCGACCACTTGTTGTCGCCGGGACGCTGCGAGGGATTCCACGTTCCGGGATTGCCCGTACCGTAATAGAGAGAATTCAATTCGGGATCGTACGAATACCAGCCCCAGGTCGTGCCGCCGCCGACTTTCCACTGGTCGCCATGCCAGGTGGAAGTTCCGGCACCGTGCGCGCCCGTGAACGCGCTTCCGATCAGAATGTCCTTGTCGGGACCTTCCGAGTACGCACGCCACACCTTCTTGCCGCTGGCCAGATCGTAGGCGGTCAAGAAGCCGCGAACGCCGAATTCGCCGCCGGATACACCGACGATGACTTTATTTTTAATGACGAGGGGAGCGGCGGTCAGCGTCTGGCCCATTTCGGCATCGGAATTCTTCGCATTCCAAGCGACGGTACCGTTGGAGGCGTTGAGCGCGATGACATGGCCGTCGAGTGCGTCGACGATGATCTTGCCGTCGCCGTACGCGACACCACGGTTGACGAGGTCGCAACACGCGACGGAAACCGCAAACGGATCCTGCTTCGGCGTGTACTCCCACTTCGTATGGTAGTCGTTGAGGTCGACTGCGAAGACGTGATTCGGATAGGCCGATTCGAAGTACAGCGTGTCGCCGATGACGAGCGGCTGGCCTTCGTGGCCACGCGTCGCGCCCGTGGACATCGTCCATGCGGCGGTGAGATTCTTGACGTTGTCCGTCGTAATCTCGTTGAGCGTGCTGTTACGCGTATTCGCGTAGTTTTGGCTCGGCATAACCCACTGCGCCGAGTCCTTGGACATATCATTGAGCGAGACGCGCTCCTGGGCGGTGCCGGCTCGCCAAGCGCCCGCAACACCGAGCGCAAGAGCGACGGTGGCGGCCGAAGCGACCAATATTTTTCTCATACAAACCCTCACGACGATCGGTACGTTGACGAAGAAAGACAGACGCCAGGCGATCGATCAATACCTAGCGTAATCGCCCGGGCGTCACCCGGCAATAGACTGAGCGGCTTACGTGAAAAATGCATCTACCACGCCGAGCCGCTTGTAACGGATAGAATTTTCAGGGCGTCCAATCCTCTTACATGGAAGACTTTCCTAATAATAGTGATTTTTTTTGCTTCACATGTGCCGGTGCGAGCGTCGAATACATCGTATGCTGGCTAACCGCGCGACCGACCTAATCGTAGGCCCGATGCCGCTAATCGGCGTGGCCGTCGTCGCCGATCGCGAGGTCACACGCGGCGCGTTGCTCGGCCTCGTAAGTGGAGACCCGGAACTCGCGAATGCGGGATCCGCGGCCGATCCGCAGGCGGGTGAAGCGTTACTCGCTTCGAGCGACGTACGGGTTATGCTCGTCAGCCTCTCGCTCGGTCAACCGGCGGATGCGCCGCCGGCGGTCTCCTTCATCCGTAAAGTGAAGGCACGCCGCCCGGACGTGGGCGTTCTCTCGCTCAAACGCGACGTCGACGAGCCGCATTTACGCGCCGCACTCGATGCCGGCGCGGACGCGTGTTGCATGGCGACGACTTCGGGGGCTCGTTTGCTGCAGGCGATCAAAGCGGTCGCCGCCGGCGCGACGTGGCTCGATCCCGAAATATCTCGCATTCTGCTTCATCCGGTTCGAACGACGCCGGCGGCCATACCGAACCTATCACCGCGCGAAGGGGAAATTCTCCGGCTTCTGACGGATGGTTATACCAACGAAGAGATCGCCGACCGACTATTTTGCGCGCCGTCGACGGTTAAAACGCATCTGCTGCATCTTTTTCGCAAACTCGGAGTTCGCGATCGCGTGAGCGCGGCCGTGTCGGCTCTGCGGAACGGGCTTCTTTAAAGGTTCAGGTCGAGCGCTCTGTTATCGCCGCTTTTTGCCGCGGGTACCTTCGTCCTCGCCGCCCTCACCGGCACGCCGGAAGCTCCACTCGCGCTCGCCGACGACCGAGGCGCTCCCATTGCGGCGGCGAGCGTCGATTTTACCGACGCTTCCGGCCAACACGATCGCGAAGGAACGAGCGCCGACGGCTCCGTGACCGCCCGTGCGGGCTTTACGCCCGTCACCGCCGACATCGCCGCACCCGGCTTCAAACCGCTACACGTGACGCTTGCGGCCTTGCGTACGGCGCGGGTAACGCTCGAGCGGGCGTTGCCCGTTATCGGTTCGGTCACGGTCGCGACGGGCTCGGCGAGAAACGTTCACGAGTCGCCGCTCGCAACCTCGACGCTCGACCTCGCGACGATCTCGCTTTCGCCCGCGGGGACGACGGACCGGCTATTGCGCCAGTTACCCGGTTTCGATCGCTCGCGCAGCAGTAGCGCGTTCACGAATTACGGCCTCTTGCGTGCTTCGTTCTCGGGCGCAGGCACGGACCGTGGCGCCGTTCTCGTCGACGGCTTTCCCGCGCAGGATGGTTTCGGCGGTCAGATCGATTGGCAAGCGTACCCGACCGACGAGATCGAACGGGTCGAACTGTTGCGTGGCTCCGGCTCCGCACTGTATGGTTCCGGCGCCGTCGGCGGCGTGCTTTCGTTGCAAACCTACGCTCCGCAAACCGGCAGCGGCGTCATGCCGAACGGCAAAATACTCTTGGGCGCGGGTTCGAACGAGCAGGCCGACAATGCCATGCTCGTTCGCACGGGCATCGGTTCCACCGTCGCGGCGTCGCTCGTAACCGTCGCCTCGCAGCTCGCGTATGCCGACTTGCCTCCGAATTATAGATCGCCGATCGATCACATCGCGAAATCGTCGAGCGGTACGGAGCATCTGCGGGTACGTTATGCCGACGGACGCGCCACGCTCGACGGCTCGTTTTTAGCCTCTTCCGATCAACAAGACGAAGGCCGCCCGAATTACAATTTCGAGCGCAACCTGCGCCAAGAAGACGTCGCGGTAACCGACCGCATCGGCGCCGCTCTCGCGCGCTTCGGGTACTACGTGCGCGATACGACGGTCTACAATAACTCCGATACGTACCCGGGCGGAACGCCGGGCGCGTTACGTTACCGTCAGCACGTACCGAGTGACGAGAACGGTTTCTTCGGTTCGACGCTTCTGACGGCGGGCACGACGGAACTCGCGCTGCTCGTCGATCAGAAACGTGTCGACGGCCGCAGCGAACAGTTCACACCGACGGGTGCCCTCGGCGCACTCGGTACGGGCGTACAGCTCTCGCAAGGCGTCGGTATACAAGCGACGTTCCATGCGCCGCGTACGGAGTTTCTCATCGGAGCGCGCGCCGACCGCGTCCGTTACGACGACCTCGACTATACGAGCTCGGTGATGGGCGTGCTCGTGCCGCACGCGGTCGCGGGCCACGACGAGGGCGCGATCTCGCCGCGCGCGGCGCTACGTTACGACGTCACGCCGCGCGTGGCGCTACGAATCTCGAGCGGCGGGGGGTTCCGCGCGCCATACCTCAACGAACTCGTGCGCGGGTTCAACGTCGGCCAAACCGTGATGTCGCCCAATCCCAACCTCGTCCCCGAACGCAGCCGCACCGACGTCGCCGGCATCGACGTACTGCTCGGCACGGGTCGACTCTCGCTCGACGTCACGGAGACGCACGTAAGCGACGCGATCGCCTTCCTAACCGTCGCCGGTGCGATGCCGTCGCGCGCGGTGCGTCAGAATCTCGATAAGACGCAGACCGACGGCGAGACGC
This sequence comes from uncultured bacterium, assembly GCA_964244215.1. Taxonomy (GTDB): domain Bacteria; phylum Vulcanimicrobiota; class Vulcanimicrobiia; order Vulcanimicrobiales; family Vulcanimicrobiaceae; genus CAXTIY01. The sequence continues at coordinate 8,686 of CAXTIY010000048.1, read as the reverse complement.
TCACGTACGCGCAACCAGTCGGCTCGTGCACGCGACTGCGGCTGTCGGGAACCACCCAAAACGCACGCGTCGTTGCCGGCCCCGCAGTCGATATCGGTAAAGCGCTCACGCTCGTGCCCTCGCGCACGGCGACCGTCGGCGTCGACGGCGGCAGCCGCGGACCGCTTTCTTATTCGGTCGACGGCTCGTACATCGGCCAGACCTATTACGACGATCTCAATACGCAGCCGCTCGGCGCGGCGCTCTTATTCGGCGCGACGGTGCGCGCGACGACCGCGGGCGGCACGACGTTCACCATCAGCGGCGATAACCTCACCCACCAAACCTATCTCGCGAACATCGATCGTTACGGCGAACCGCTGACGGTATCGCTGCGCATCGGTATTCCGTTCGGACAAAACGTGCGGCGCGCAACGTCGTCGTGCACCTTCTAAGCTGGACGACGGCCCGGCCTCGGCGCTGCGCTAATGCGGCGAGGGTGGCGGCGAATATCGAGGACGCAAAACGGGCGGGCGTTACGATCGGTATCGACGCTCGCGCGGCTAGCGGCTTCGACTCGCTCGATGACGACGATAGATACCGCTTAAAGATACAAGGCGTTTGCGCGCAAGCCACGTCGGCGTGTTTATGATACGCATCCGCGTGCCGGGCGGCCGCATCCGGCCGGCGCAGTTAGATTGAGCACGTCGTGCTCGCTAAAGGCATTCCGGCGATCGGAGGCGACTTTCAACACCCCGCACACGGCCCCGTCGAGCACGATCGGTACGACGATCATGGAGCGAATGTTCAAACGCCGGCAAGCGGGTTTATCGACACGCTCGTCGAGCTCGACGTCCGTACAGGAGAGCACCTCGTTCGAGCTCGAGCACGCGACGGGAGAGCGGCGGTAATCGATTCTTTTTGGGCGATCAGCTCTCCGACTCGAGCGTTCCGTTCCAGAGCACCGTGGCTCTGTGCGAGCATCGCCGAGCGTTCGTGCAGTTGCGCGAGCAAGAGTTCGCGCTCGCGCAGAACCTCGACGATCGGCAACAGCGTCCACGCACCGATCGTGAGGATTAGTTGCAAGCCGAAGAGCCGTTCGAGCGGCGAATGATTGAGCAGCGCCAGCGCGCCGTGGCCGTAAACCATCGCCAAAGCAGCGACGCCCGCGGTAAGCAAGATGGAGAGCGCCGCGCCCGCTAAGCCCAAGCGAAAAGCAGCGAGGACGAGCACCGCGAAAATTACGCACAGCCGCGGATAGATCGGCGTCCCGAAAACGAATCAGTCGACGCCGATCAAAGCGCCGAGAATCGTCAGCGTCCGAGCGGCGGCCGTACGGCGAAAGAGCGCGACGACCATCTCGAATTCGAGCGCGACGCCGAACGGCACGATTACGACCTTGCTGAAACCGTCGCGCAGATAAATTGTGAGCCAGTGGGTACTCGCGTGCCCGGGATTCGTTGCGGCTAGATACGCCGTCGCCGGCGTCGCGCCGATCGCGGGCGCGACCGCCGCGGATCAAAACGAGCCGAGCCGCTAGGACCCCGTCGCCTGAGCGCGAGGGCGGCGGCACCCGCGACTTCGAGAATGTTGAACGCCGCATGCGCCGCACCGCCGGGAAGCGGATCGCCCCAAGGCGAGCCGAACGGCCACGTCCACGAGGAACCCGACGAGTAAGAAGCGATTGAGCGATTCGGGCCGCGCGCGCAAAACGGCGACGAGCAACACGGCGTTCGCGAGCCAGAAGACGGGAATCCCGTCCGGCGCCCGTGGGGCGAGCAGCGGAAGCGCGGTAGCCGCCGCAACGATGAGCGCGAGCATCGCGGACGCTCGGTACGTTTCGTACGGCACCACGCTGCGTCGCATTATTTTCTTGTCCGTCGGTCGCGTCGCCGGGGTATTAACGTAATACGACGCGCGTCGACGAGCAGTGTGATTTTAAACACTGCGCGCGGTCACATTCTGCAACGCTTTTCGCAAGCGACCGAACACGACATCTCCAGTCGTAAAAGGATCTTATGAGACGTATCGCCGCCCTTAGCTTTTCGCTGCTGCCCGCACTGTGCGCCGCGGCTCCAGCGCTCGCCGACGTAACGACGCTCGTCCCGCGGCACACGATGGTTCCGGTCGTACTCACCAAAGAGATTCGCGTCGGCGGCATGGGTGAATCGCAAGAGAAGAAAGTCGAGTTCGAAGTCGCGCAAGACGTCGTGATCGGCGGTTTCGCCGTAGCGAAGAAAGGCGATGCGGCCCTAGGCCACTACACCTCGACGAAAAACACGACGAAGAGTTTATTCGGCGGAAAAGTTTCCGAAGAACTGTCTCTGGACGTCGATGACGTCGCGAATTTCTGCGGCGATACGCTGCACTTGCAATTCGAGCGCACCTTTCGCGGCGGAGCGCGTCTGAGCCCGATCGGCGTCAACGCACACGACGCCGTTTTCGATAAGGGTACGGTGCTGCTCGCGCGCACCGATCGCGTCGAGAAACATATTTGCTCGGAGCGCACGAACCAGCACGCCGTGGCGCTTCCCGATGGCCTGTTGCCGGACGATCAAACGACGGATGCGGGGCAGTAAATCGTTTAGTGCGTGAGCGGCTTACGCGATGATGTCGAGGCCGATATCGAGGGCGACGACGCTGTGGGTGAGTGCGCCGACCGAAATAACGTCGACACCCGAGCGGGCGAGCGAAGCGACGTTCTCGAGCGTCACGCTGCCCGAAACTTCGATCGTGAGGCGGCCGCCGATAATGCGGACCGCCTCTTCCACGTCGGATACCGAGAAATTATCGAGCAGGACGACGTCGACGTCGCCGCTACGCTCGAGAACGGCCGTTAATTGCGCGAGCGAGTCGATCTCTATTTCGATCTTCACCAGATGTCCGACGCGTTCGCGGGCGCCCGCGAGTGCCGCTGCGATGCCTCCGGCGAGCGCGATATGGTTATCCTTGATCAGGATCGCGTCGTCGAGCCGAAAACGGTGATTCGCACCACCGCCCGCGCGAACGGCGTACTTCTGCAGCGCCCGTAATCCGGGCAGCGTCTTACGGGTCTCCGCGATCGCGCACGCGCCACCGGCCGCCGCGACGTAGCGCGCCGTCGCCGTCGCGATGCCGCTGAGATGCGAGAGAAGGTTCAGTGCCGTACGTTCGGCGCCGAGCACCGCACGCGCATTCGCGTCTACGATCGCGAGCGTCGCGCCCGCTGCAACCGCTTCGCCGTCGCGCGCGAAGATTTCGAATCCGGCATGCGGATCGAGCAGCCGGAACGCATGAAGGGCGATATCGAGACCCGCGACCACGCCCGCAGTACGAGCGACGAGCGCGGCTCGTGCGACGAGTTCCGGCGCGACGGTCGCTTCCGACGTCAGATCGCAGCCGAGCCCGAAATCTTCCACGAGCGCGGCGCGCACGATCGGCTCGTACACGAGCGTGGGCAGTGCCGCACCCTTCACGCCGAGCGCTGCGCTACGGCCGCCCCCACCGGCGTTACGAACGAACGATGCTGCTGCGCCGAAGCCGTGGCGGGGTAATCCGTGCGTTGGTGGCTCCCGCGCGACTCGCACCGGGCGAGCGCCGCGGTTGCGACGAGCGCCGCGACGGAGGCGGCGTCGCGCAACTCTTCACTAGGCGTCGCCGCCGCCATCGCTTCGAAACGCGCGACCGCGTGCGCGAGGCGTTCCGCATCGCGCTCGACACCGACGTTCGCGTACATCTCGTCGCGCAAGGCACGCCAGTCGTCCGCACTCGCCGATCCGTCGGCGAACTCCGAATTGGCGCCGGCAAACCGGGCCACAGCGCCCGTACCGGGCCGCGCCGCGACTCGAACGTCGCGTGCGATGCGCTCGGGATATACGACGGATTCGAGCAACGAATTGCTCGCTAAGCGATTCGCCCCGTGCACGCCCGTCGCCGCCACTTCGCCGCACGCGTACAGACCGCGGACGTTCGTGCGTCCCTCGAGGTCGACGGCGATGCCGCCCATGTGATAGTGCGCCGCGGCGACGACGGGCAGCGCTTCGCGGCACGGATCGAGTCCGAAACGGCGGCACGCTTCGTAGACGGTCGGGAAGCGTCGCGGAAACGCTTCGCCGACGGCCTGCCGCGCATCGAGAAACACGCGGCCGCCCGCCGCTCGCACGGCGAACACTCGCCGTGCGACGACGTCCCGCGGCGCGAGTTCAAACGCCGGGTCGATACCGGCCATGATGCGACGACCGCGTTCGTCGACGAGCAAGGCGCCCTCGCCGCGCAAAGCCTCCGTGACGAGCGGGAGCGGATCGCACGGGACGTCGAGCGCCGTCGGATGAAATTGCACGAACTCGAGATCGGCGAGCCGAGCGCCGGCACGTGCGGCGATCGCGATGCCGCTTCCGCGCGAGGCGGTGGGATTGGTCGTGTAACGGTAAAGACCGCCGAGCCCACCCGTGGCGAGCACGACGGCGGGTGCCAGCAGCAACTCTCGCTTTCCGTCGCGCCGAAGCGCGATGCCCGCGACGGAACCGTCGGTCGCTTTGAGAACCTCGAGCGCGCGAGCGCCTTCGATCCGCACGATCTGCTCGGAGGCGCGTACGGTCGCGGCGATCGCGCGCACGAGTTCGGCACCCGTAGCGTCGCCGCCGGCGCGTAAGATACGCCGCCGCGAGTGAGCCGCTTCGCGGCCGAGCGAATACTGGGCTGCTTCGTCGCGATCGAAACGAACGCCGAATTCGACGATGCGATCGATCGCATGCGGAGCGTCGCTCGCGAGCCGCGCGGCGACGCGGCGCTCGACGAGCCCGGCACCCGCCGCGACGGTATCGGCCGCGTGGAGCGCCGGCGAATCGTCGTGCCCGACGGCGGCCGCGATGCCGCCCTGCGCCCATGCGGAGGACGTCGCCTCCCCGAGCGATTCGTACGAGACGAGCGCCACGCGCAAGGGCCGCAATTCCAGCGCCGTCAGCATACCCGCGAGGCCGCCACCGACGACGATCGCATCGAACGGTTCGTACGTCATGCGTCGCGACCGATCGCCGTCATCCGTTCGACCGCGGCGCGTGCGGGCGCGGCAATCAGCGGATCGATCGTAATCTCCGGCGACATCGTTTCGAGCGCGCGTAAGATTTTCGGCAGCGTCACGCGTTGCATGTGCGGGCAAAGATTACACGGTTGCGTGAATTCGATCTCCGGAAATGCGTCGACGAGATTGCTCGCCATGGAACATTCGGTGATCATCGCGACGTGCTTGGGATTGCGCTCGCGAATGTACCCGAGCATCGCCGTCGTCGAGCCGACGAAATCCGCGCTTGCGAGAACGTCTTGCGGACATTCGGGATGCGCGAGGATAACGATGCCCGCATGCATGTCGCGCAATTCGGAAATTTGTTCACCGGTAAAGCGAACGTGCACTTCGCAATGCCCTTGCCACGTAACGAGCTCGACGTTCGTTTTCGCGGCGACGTACGCCGCGAGATACTGGTCGGGAATGAAGATAACTTTCGGTACGCCGAGCGACTCGACGACGCGCACGGCATTCGCGGACGTGCAGCACACGTCGGATTCCGCTTTGACGGCGGCAGACGTGTTGACGTAGGTCACCACGGGCGCGCCCGGATGTGCGGCGCGCAAGCGACGCACGTCTTCTGCGGTAATCGAATCGGCAAGCGAACATCCCGCCGCGAGATCCGGTAAGAGCACGGTTTTTGCGGGACTGAGCAGCTTCGCGGTTTCACCCATGAAATGCACGCCGCACACGACGATCGTGTCGGCATCGGTCGCGGCCGCCGCTTGCGCGAGGGCGAGCGAATCGCCGACGATGTCGGCGACGCAGCGATAGATCGCCGCTTCTTGATAATGATGCGCGAGTACGACGGCGTTACGAACGCGCTTGAGTTCCTCGATGCGCGCGACGTACGGCGCGAAGAGTTCCCACTCGGCCGGCGTTACCGTGCGCGAGACGCGCGCGTAGAGTCCGGCAGTGGCGGCCGCGACCTCGGGCGTGTACGGGAGCGATAGACGTTCGGGTGTGAGCAGCATTGCGTTCGTGAGACGCCGCATTGCGAAGCGCGGGTTTCACTCCCTCCATAAATCATTCTTGAAACGACCGTTTCATGAAACGGCCGCGCGGAAATCAGCGTTGCGGCGTTGAGCGTGTGCGCGCCGGGGCTCGGCGCGTCGAGTCCGACCGCCCTTTGTATCTGCGCGACTTCGGCGAGACCGCCCGCCACGGGCGCATTGTCGATATCGCTCCCGCCGCCCATCGGCGAGTTTCTGTTGCCGATATTCGTTACACGCGGTTGCCGGTCCGTGCGAAATCACACAGATCCGGCAGGCAAATTAACAAACAAAAACGAGTGGCGATCTGGGCAATCGCTTCGCCCGATCACCTCGCTATAATTGCTTCATCCGAATCTGCGCTATGCGACAATGCCGTTTCGAGCGGCTTCGCAACGCGCTCGGCGACGCGATACGGATCGTCGCGTTCGCCACGCTGCTCGACGAGCGCGAGCACGCGCCGCTCGAGGCCTCGCTCGAGGCGGCCGGAAACGAGCGCGCGGACACGATGGGCGAAAGCGATCCGGCGCTTGCGCGCGAGTTCGCCCGACTGCTCGAGGTACGCCGCGTGGCGCGCGATCGCAGCCCACAATTCGGCGAGACCCTTGCCTTCGCGCGCACGTGTCGCGATAAGCTCCGGATTCCAACCGGCGGGCGGAAGCATCTCGAGCATGTTACGGATCTCGCGCTGCAGCTGTGGCGCCATCGGATGATCGGCCTTGTTCATTACGAAAATATCGGCGATCTCGAGAATGCCCGCCTTGAGGAGCTGGACGGAATCGCCGCTGCCGGGTTGCAGCGCGACGAGCGTCGTGTCGGCGAGTTCGGCGATCTCGACTTCCGATTGGCCGACGCCGACCGTTTCGACGACGATCACGTCTTTGCCGAAGGCATCCATCAGCGCGACCGCGTCGCCCGTGGCGCCGGCGAGGCCGCCGAGATGGCCGCGGCTGGCCATGGAGCGGATGAAGACGTCGCGGTCGGTGTAATGGTCGGAGAGCCGAATCCGGTCGCCGAGAATCGCGCCTTGGGAAAATGGCGAACTCGGATCGACCGAGATCACGCCGACAGTCTTGCCTTCCGCACGAGCGACCGCGATGAGGCCGGAGCACAGCGTCGATTTGCCGACGCCGGGGGGCCCCGTCAAGCCGATCGTCATCGCGCGGCCCGTCCGCGGAAAGAAACGGTGCATGAGCGCCGCCCCGCGGCCCGCCTCCGCGCGCGATATCGCGCGAGCGAGCCCGCGCATCTCGCCCGCCTCGAAGTCGGCTGCGATGCGAGCGTCGACGTAGGTAAGGTCGTCGTCGCTCACGCGCGGCGTATCGCTCGCGAGGCCCGCAAGGCCCGCAGCGCCGTCGCAAATCCGGCGAGCGACAGCGCGGCGAAGAGCGTCGGCAGGAGCGCGCAAAGACCGAACACGACCGGCCACACGCCGAATCCGCCCGCGCGCCCCACCGCCCCCGCCGTCAGAAGCCAAAAGATCAGCGCGCAGAGTACGCAACCGACGATCATGAAGCCCAGCCGCGCGATTTCGGAGGCGATGGCGAGCTCGCCGCGGCGCGGCGCTTCGCGCTCGATATGGGCGACGTAGCGGTGCCGGTAAGCGAAATATTTTTCTAAGAAGTGCGTTCGGAAGGCGGACACCCGCCGAGGTTTCAGCCCGGGAACGGTACAGTCCGGCCGCTAAAGACCTTCGGAATGTCTCAATTGGGCTATTACCGTTACGCGACCGTCGCGGGCGACACGGTCGTTTTTGTATGCGAAGACGACCTCTGGTCGGTCGACCGCCGTGGCGGGGCAGCGCACCGGCTGACCGCGAGCGCGGGCGAAATCTCGACACCCCGCCTATCGCCCGGCGGCGAGTCGCTCGCGTTCACCGCACGGGAAGAGGGGCATCCCGAGGTCTACGTAATGCCGGCCGCGGGCGGCCCGGCCAAACGACTCACGTTTCTCGGTAGCGAGGTCTGCAGCGTGTCCGGCTGGTCGCCCGACGGCTCGGCCATTCTCTTTTGCAGCGATGCGAACGCACCGTTCTCGCGCGAGACGCACGCCTTTCGCGTGCCGGCCGCCGGCGGCGCAGCCGAACCACTGCACCTCGGCCACGCGCGCTCGATTTCGCTCCATAGCGACGGCCGGCTCGCGATCGGTCGCAACAACGACGATCCGGCTCGCTGGAAACGCTATAAGGGAGGCACCGCGGGCGACTTGTGGGTCGACGCGCGCAACACGGGCGTCTTCACGCGGCTCGTGACCCTCGCGGGCAATCCGGTCTGGCCGATGTGGGCGGGCGAGCGGATCTACTTTCTCTCCGATCACGAGGGCGTGGGGAACATCTATTCCATCGCGCCCGACGGCTCGGGCCTGCGCCGGCACACACACGAAACGGAATATTTCGCGCGCTTTCCCTCGACCGACGGCACGACGATCGCGTACACCACGGGCGCCCGGCTCGCCTTACTCGACACGCTTACGGACGACGTGCGCTATCTCGAAGTGGACGCGCCCTCGACGATGCCGCAAGCGGCGCGCCGTTTCGTCGAGATCGACGACGGCCTCGAATCGTTCGCGCCGAGTCCCGACGGAACGTCGCTCGCGCTCGTCTCGCGCGGGCGACCCTTCACGATGCCGCTTTGGGAAGAAGCGGTTACGCCGCACGGCTCCGGCAGCCGCGTCC
>CAXTIY010000047.1:0-13894 GCA_964244215.1 uncultured bacterium | reverse complement strand
GAATCAACAAGCTCGGATCGATCGCGTTTAATGGGAAGAGCGATCTCGTCACGAATAACGCGTTACTTTCTAAAAGTCTTTTTAACGAATCGACCGTTTTCATCGTTTCCAATCAATCGAACGCGACGCAAGCGAGTTCGATTCTGTGGGCGGGCCCTTACCTGTCCAATCCGCGCTGGGATCTGAGACTTTCGGAAAGCGGGAACACGCACTTCGATTTCGATCATTCGACCGGCCGCCTATCGTATGCGAATAATCCGGTCGGTCCGAATCTGTGGACCGCGGAGGCGAGCGTCAGCGGACGCACGCAAATCCTCCATAAGAACGGCAACGCCGCCGGGAGCGTTACGCCTTATGCCGCGAGGGTCAGCGGCAATTTCCCGGTCGAGCTCGGAGGCACCGCCAACGGCTCGGCGCTCTCGTATCAGTATTCGGGGCTGATCGGCGAAGTTCTCGTCTACGATCGCGCGCTCGCTCCGTCGGAGACGGCTACGGCGGAGGGCTATCTCGCGTGTAAATGGGGCCTCCAAGGGAGCCTGCCCGCATCGCATCCGTACCGTAATGTATGTCCGCAGGGCACCGCGCCCACGCCCGCGCCGACCTCGACTCCGGCGAGTAATCCGTTGATCGACCCGCCACATCTCGTCAGCACGAACGGCACGCTTACGTTGGACGTTACGGCTTCGGTCGCGAGCAACGGTAATCCGCAATTCGTCTACAACGGTTCGGCCGTGATGCCGACGCTCGAGCTCGCTCCGGGCGAGACGCTGATCGTCAATCTCACGAATCATTTGCCGAAGCCTCCGAGCGGTGCGGGCTACTTAAACGATACGAGCCTCCACTATCATGGTTTGCATGTAAGCCCGAACGCGCCGGCCGATGACTCGATCGACATGATCGCCATGCCCGGGCAATCGCTGCATTACAGGATCGCGATTCCGAAGGGCCACCCGAGCGGTTTGTACTGGTATCACTCGCACGCTCACGGCGAAGCCGAACGGCAGAATCTTGCCGGTATGTCCGGTGCCTTAATTATCGACGGTATCGAGACATCCGTTCCCGCGGTCGCGAGTCTCCCCGAGCGCGTGCTCATCGCTCGCGATACGGTTTTAGCGGGCCAACTGCTGCCCGCCGCAAACGTGCGCCAAGTCGATGCGATGTTCTGGGCGATGAGCCATGGCTCCGCGCAGACCCGGATGTCGGGCATGGCCGCTATGTCGATGGACGTTCCGGTCCGGGGCAACACGAATGCGAGAACCCGTAATCCGTACGTCGACGTCAACCCGAAGTTCAATCGCGTCGCGCGGCCGGCGGCCGACTCACATTGTGTGCCCTCCGCGCCGGAAGGCGCGTCGCGCAACTGGACGATGAACGGCCAGAAGGTTCCATCGATCGGCATCAAGCCCGGAGAGAAACAGTTTTGGCGGCTCGTCAACGCCGGTTCCGACACGTACTTGGACGTGCAAGTCGACAAGACCACGATGCAGATCGTCGCGCTCGACGGCGTCCCGCTCGCGAGCGTCGGTAATGCGCCGATGACGGTCGGCCACTATCTTCTGCCGCCGGCGAGCCGTATGGAATTCATCGTGACCGGGCCGCCGGCGGGAACGACGGCGTACCTGCGTACGAATTGTTTCGATGCAGGCGCGAGCGGACTCGCGATGCCGGGCACGTTACTGGCGACGATCGACCCTTCACACAGCGTCACGGCGAACGCGACCAAGCTCGTACGCGCCGGGCGGAGCGGTACGATTGCGGCCTCCGGTACGTCGCACGGCCTCGCCTATATCAAGAAATTCGTGAGAACCTACGGAATCGCGCGAACCCAAACGTTGACGTACAGCAGCCAAAACCAAATCAACGGTCAATCGTACGATCCTGCGGGCCCCGCACAATTCTACGCGCAGAGCGGGACGATGGAAAAATGGCAGATCGTCAACGTGTCGGATCAGGTGCACACGTTCCACATCCATCAAACGCACTTTCTCGTCGACTCGATCGTGGGCGGAACGGCGATCGAGCAAAGCAACGTCGGCCAAATGCTCGACAATATAAACGTCCCCGCAGCGACCGCGAACGGACCCGGTTCCGTCACGCTGACGATGGATTTCACGGACCCGGTAATCGTCGGCACGTTCTTGTTGCACTGCCACATCCTCTCTCATGAAGATGCCGGCATGATGTCGAAAATTCGCGTCGGCACGGCACCGCCGCTCACGACGAACGCTCCGGCCGCGGGCATCTCGTTTTCCGCACCGAGTTCGCCATCGCAAACCGTCACCGTGTCGGGCGGAAAGACGCCTTACAGCCTCAGTGGTTGCGGCGGCGTCGCGTCGGCCTCCGTAAGCGGATCGATCGTCACGCTCAAGCCGGCCGGATCCGGAGCCTGCGTGCTGATCGTCGCGGATGCGAGCGGTTTGACTGCAAGTATCGCGGTAACCGTAAAAGCGGTCGCCTCGCCCGTGCACGTTTCGCCGAGCTCGCTCTCGTTCAGCGGGACGAACGCGAGTGAAAATGCGAGCATCTCCGGTGGAACGATACCGTATGCGGTTAGTAACGGTTGTGGAACGATCGCCTCGGCCGTAATTAGCAATGCGACGCTAACCGTCTCGGCTCGCACCGTCGGAGCGTGCTCCCTCATCGTCTCAGATGTTTCGGGAAACACCTTCAGCGTGTCGGTTACGGTCAATGCCGTCAGTACGCTCTCTTCGAGCGACGTCACGACCTTCCACAATAACAATGCGCGCCAAGGGTGGAATCAATCCGAGACTTCCCTGACGACGACGAACGTAAACGCCAACACGTTCGGTCAACTTAAGTTCCTTACCGCGGCGGGCTACGGCAAGGTGTACGCACAGCCGCTCTTCGCGAGTAACGAATCGATCGGCGGCGCGAAGCACAATTTGGTCCTCGTCGCCACGGCTACGGATCAAGTCTATGCGTACGATGATAAGACCTACGCCGTTCTCTGGCACCGCAGCTTCACGAATCCCGCGGCTGGAATAACGCAGCAGGTGTGGAGCGATCTCGGAAGCTGTAAGGACGTCAACCCGGATATCGGGATCACCGGTACCCCGGTGATCGATCGCTCGCTCGATCGCATGTTCGTCGTCGTGCCGACGAAAGAGAACGGCGTCTTCCATCAGCGCATCCACGCGATCTCGCTTGTGAACGGCGCCGACGCGGTCAATCCGGTTGAAGTCAGCGCCTCGATGGAACTCGCCGGAAACCAAGGCGTCGTCTCGACGAATCCTCAACACAATTTTAATCGCACCGCACTGCTCGAAGCGAATGGAGCGATCTACGTCGGCTTCGGATCTCACTGCGACGGATACCAGAACATCACGCACGGCTGGCTGCTCGCGTACGACACCGCGACGCTCGCACCGGCGGGAAGCGTCTTCAATACGACCGACGCGCAAGCGGGCAACTATCTCGGCGCTCTTTGGATGAGCGGCTACGGTCCGGCCGCAGACAGCTCGGGCAATGTCTATTTCGCCACCGGAAACGGACCTTGGAACGGCGTGACTTCGTTCGCGATGTCCGATCTAAAATTGCCGGGAAATCTCAATATCGCGAACGGCTCGTATTTCACCGTCTATAACCAAGCGGCGCTCACGAATTCGGATTCGGATCTGGGCTCGGGCGGGATCATGCTGTTGCCCGATGGGCTCTCGAGTAAGTATCCGCACCTCGCGCTGCAAGGCGGAAAAAATCAAATCAAGTATCTCTTAAATCGCGATAACATGGGCGGCTACAAACCGGGCGATTCGGGCGCCGTTTGGCAGGGGGCGATTCCCGGCGGCTTCGACGGCCAGTCGTTCTTTAAAGACAAGAGCGGGAACGCATACGTCGTCGCAGGCAACGGCAGCATCGGTACGTACCTCTTCAATCCGGCGACGGCATCGCTAACCTTGACGAACAAAGCGACGACGCCGGGCGGATGTATGGAATGCCGCAACGGCGGTTCGCAATCGATCGTCTCCTCGAATAACACGACCGCCGGGACGACGATTATTTGGGCGCTGCACACCGGCGCGAGCGGCGGCGGAGCGATCTCCCTCTACGCCTACGACGCGAGCTCGATGAAGTTTCTCTACACCGGCGTAGCGGGAGACTGGGAGCCCGGAAACGGCACCGGTGGCGCGGTCGGCGCGGCCTTCGTATCCCCCATGGAAGCGAACGGAAAAGTTTACGTTCCAACCGATGGCGGCGTGGCCGTCTTCGGACTGAAATAGGAAGCACTATGAAACCTTCGATCATCGTCGTAACCTCCGCACTGCTGCTCGCGTCAGCCGTATCTTTCGCAGCGCGCGTTAACGCGCAAAGCGCGCCCGCTCCTCAACACGTTCTCTCGCGCGGGCTCGTCAGCCGGCCGGACGCGAGGCCTGCGACCCTTACGGGGAAAAGCAATCACATCGTATTCGGGCGCTTGGAATCCGTAGCGGGCAGAATGCTGAGTTTGCGGACGCGTTCGGGCCGACTTTGGAGCGTCGATGCGACGGACGCGCTCGCTTCGGGCAATTATTCGGCGCCGCTCTTCGTCGGCAAGATCGTCGAAGTCGACGGTTCGCTTCGCAAATCCGGCGTCATACAAGCGACGGGCATCATGCGCATGGGGACGCTCGATCGGTCGACGCCGCCCGATAGATAGTCGCGATAGATGCGGTCCGTTCACGTAAGAATTACTTCGGGAACGGAGAGCGTCGAGATCGGTCGCAAGCGGCGTAACCGTAGCGCGATCGCGAGCCCGGCGCACAGGAGCAGTGCGGCCATCGCGACGAGGCCGCCCCAACCGCGCTCTACATACACGAGACCGCCGAGCGTTCCGACGACGGTCGATCCGAGATAGTAGAAGAAGAGATAGAGCGACGATGCTTGGGCGCGAGCTTCGAGTGCGCGCCGGCTCACCCAACTACTCGCAAGCGAATGCGCGCCGAAGAAACCGAACGTCATGATCGCGATGCCGAGTACCACGAGCGGCAGCGGACGAGCGAGCGTCGCGAGCGTTCCGGCCAGTTCGATGACGACGGCGATCCATAGAAGCCTTCGTCGTCCGAAGCGGTCGGCGAGTCGGCCCATCCAAGTCGAGGCGAAGATGCCGACGAGATACACCGCAAATACCGCGCCGACCGCCGTTTGCGTTAGTGCGTACGGCGCGGCGAGTAGCCGGAACGCGATGTAATTATAGACCGTCACGAAGCTCCCCATAACGAGGAACGCCGTCGCGTAAAGCCACGGTAAGCCCGCATCGCTAAAATGCCGGCGGTACGCGCGCACGAACGAGGCGACGTGGAAACGGCGCGCGAGGAAATGGCGCGAGGGCGGCAGCGCGCGTACGAACGCCACGCTAACGACGATGCCGAGCACGCCCGTGGTCGCCAGAGCCGCGCGCCACCCGAAAACGTCCGCGACGAAGCCCGTCAGCAAGCGCCCCGACATACCGCCGATCGCCGTGCCCGCAACGTAGAGTCCCATCGCGGCGCCGAGCGAGAGCGGTTCGAACTCTTCGCCGAGATACGCCATCGCGACCGCAGGAAGGCCGCTGAGCGCCACGCCTTCGAGTGCGCGCCATACCAGGAGCGCCGGAAATCCCACGGCGCCCGCGCAGAGCAGATTGCAGATGCTCGCAAGCCCGAGAGACGTTGCCATGAGCGTCTTGCGGCCCCACACGTCGGAGAGCGGCCCGGCGACGAGCATGCCGAAGGCGAGCGCGAAGGTCGAAATCGAAAGCGCGAGACTCGCGTGCGCGGGCGCGATGCCGTAATCATTAGCGAACGACGGTAAGAGCGGTTGCACGCAATAGAGTAGCGTGAACGTCGCGAACCCGGCCATAAAGAGCGCTACGTTCGCGCGCCGATAAGCGGCCGTTCCGCGGGCGATGCGTTGCATTAGCCCGTCGCCGCGCTACTCGCTCGCGTAAAGGCGAGATGACACGGCCCGCAGAGCGTCTCGAGATTAGCGAGGTGATGCACGCACGATAGGGTGCCGTGCGCTCCGCGTGCGGGCGCGATGTGGTTGACTTCGAGATGCTCGTTCTTGCGCACCGCTCGCCACGCGCGCATCGCCGCACGATAAGCCGTTTCGCGCGGATACGCTTTGCGCGAAGGACGTTTGGGGAGCGCGTATCCGCAACGCACGCAACGATACTTATCGCGCCGTTTGGCGGCGCTACGCGCGAGCGACCACCAGTGGTTGGTCCAGAAGCGCGTCGCGCAAATGTCGCTGCACCAAGTCCGCCGTCTCGGCGGCCGCAGCCGGCCACACCAGCCGCAGCCGCCCTCGCCGCCCGAGACGGCTTCGGAACACGAACGCAGCAACGCCGTGCTTTTTGCGATGGTATCGGGCACGAATGAAACGTTCGTGTCGCGCGTCGTCGCATCTTCGCCGGATTGCGAGCTCCCGCGGCGAACGAGCGCATATGCTCAACGTTCCATCTCGGGCGGGCGAACCGGCACCCTCCGAAGTACCGCAACAGGTCGCGCACGACGATGCCGCTCCCCAGGCGCTGTTAGACTTCATGGTGACGGATTGGGCTCCGAAGACGGGCCTGCCGGAGCCGATAGATGGGATCGAGCGTTTTGCGGCGCGCCGCGCGGCACTTTCGAAGTTGTTCCCGCGCGACGTGTTGATCGTGCCGACGGGCGGCGAGCGCGTTCGTGCCAACGATACGACGTACCGCTTTCGACCGGGTTCCGATTTTTATTACTTAACCGGCAATCTCGAACCGGACGCGGTGCTCGTGATGACGCCGCGCGAAGGCGCGGATCACGCCGCCGTGATGTTCGTCGAACCGAATCCGGGCAAGACGGATAAGACGTTCTTTACCGATCGCGCGAAGGGCGAACTCTGGGTCGGCCCGCGCCTCGGTATCATCGAATCCTCGCGCCGTTACGGCCTCGAAGCGCGCGGTCTAGCAGAACTCGGCCCCGAGCTCGAAAGCTTTTCTCGCGCCGGCGCATTGCAAACGCGTACGCTGCGCCGGCTCGAACCCCTCGTCGACCGCGCGCTACCCGAACGCGAAGCGCTCGATAAGGAATTCGCGTCGACGCTTTCGGAGTTGCGGCTGCTCAAAGACGATTATGAAGTCGCGCAACTCGAAGCGGCCATCGCGGCGACCGCGCGCGGATTCGAAGACGTGTTGCGGGCTCTCCCCGCTTCGAAAACGGAACGCTACGTCGAAGGCGTTTTTAACATGCGCGCGCGCATCGAAGGCAACGACGTGGGTTACAATACGATCGCCGCGTCGGGACGGCATGCGTGCACGCTGCACTGGACCTCGAACGACGGCGCTCTGCACGCGGGCGATCTGCTGCTGATCGATGCGGGCGTCGAAGCGCATACGCTCTATACCGCCGACATCACGCGAACCGTGCCGATCGGCGGCCGTTTTTCACCCGAGCAACGCGCGATTTACGAGCTCGTGCTCGCGGCGCAAAAGGCTGCGTTCGCGGCGTGCGCGCCGGGTCGCGATTTTATGGCTCCCAACGTCGCAGCTATGGAAGTGCTCGCTTACGGACTCGAACGTCTCGGCATCTTGCGCGTGCCGGCGGCGGAAGCGCTGCTGAAAACGAATCAGTTCTACAAGCGCTATTCGCTGCATAACGTCAGCCATATGCTCGGACTCGACGTTCACGACTGCGCCCAAGCGCGAAAAGAAACGTACAAGTACGGTGCGCTACAAGCCGGGATGGTGCTTACCGTCGAGCCCGGTCTCTATCTGCAGCCGGACGACCTCACGGTTCCCGAAGCCTACCGCGGCATCGGCGTGCGTATCGAAGACGACGTGCTGATAACGCCGAGCGGCTGCCGCATCTTAAGTGATGGGATACCGCGCGAGACGGACGATGTGGAACGTTGGGTCGGCGAGTGTGCTCGAAGCGGAGCGAATCCGTTCGGAACGCCGTGATCGGAGCAGCGTAGGAACGGGGCTACGAAACGAGCTCGTGCGTTCCGATCCACTTCTCGACGAGCTCGCCCTGGAGCGTCCAGGACCCGTTATGAGAAAACTTTGCCACGACTTCGTGCGCGAAGGCGCGATATAGCGCGAGCACGCGCCGCTCGACAACGGTGCTCGGCGAATTAAAGTGATCCGCTAAGATAGCGATCGCAAGCTCCTCCGGGGCGCCGCCGTGATAGCCCCAAGCGAAGGTCGGGGTGCAAAAATCGAGGCAACGTAGCGGCATCGTCGTCTCGAGTTCGCGTACCGTCACTTCCTTGCGGCCCTTCACCGAGCGCCCGGTGTAGACTTTAGGATACGTCGGCGTTGCAATCATCCGTCTATTGTACCACACGCGAATCTCCGGGGTCGCGGGTGCGGTATGGCGGCCGTCGAACGGCGTAGCGCACGGAGGGTGCATGCTCGCTTTGATAGTCGCCGTTATCAGCTTATCGTCGATCGATCCCGATCCGATCGTCACGCCGGCCCCTCAAATGCATGATCGGATTACCGCGGCGAGCGGCTTTGCGCCCGGCGCTCCGGTGCCGTCTACCGGCTTTACTTCCGATATCACGGTCGCGCCCGCATGCACGTACGGCGTACCGCAATTCGGGACGTCCTTTTGGAACGACGCCGCCTCGCTCGCACGCCTCTCGCAGCCCGCTTGTGAGGGCATCGGCCAGGGCGTTCCCTGGCTGCCCGCTTTCGGCAGCGGATTTACGGGGCTCGGTTCCGCAATGCTTCCACCCGGCGCGCGAGGCTGGACGACGGCTTCGCACGGCGCGCCGCTCCCGACCCGTTTCACGGCCCTGCCCGCGCCGCTCTCGCACGGCGAAAATGCGCCCGTGCTTCGCGTGCGTGGCGGGGGAGAACCGGCTTTCGCTCGCATGCCGGTCGCGACCCCGCATATCACGGAGCGACGCCACTAATCGTTTCGGACGCTGCTCGGACGCTCGGCGTTTACGGTTGTCGTAGGTTGCAGCTTCGGACGCCCTGCTCGGGCGGCCGGGGCTGCAGCCGCGCCCGTCCGGCCGATGCGCGAGCGGTCGATTTGCGGACCTTATTCGCGTAATATATTTTTATTGCTTCACAACTATGGAGGTTAAGCATGTCTACCGAAGATCTGCTCGGAAAAATCGACGAACATGCAAAATCGACGGCGCACCTGCACGCCGCTTTGCATAATCACGTTAAGGGCGACGCGGGGAAGCTCGCCGCCGCCGAACGGCTTACGAGCGCCCACGCGACGACGACGGATCGTTTTTGTGACGACGCGCAAGTGCTCGTACGACCGACCGGGCCGCAGCACTAACATTCCCGTCGCGTAACGGACGCGATGGCGCAAGACACACGCCTTACGGTTTGGCTCGCGCCGCCCGCCCTTGCCTTTACGGCCGGGCGGGCGGAAGCGCTCGGCGCAAAACCTATTCTCGAACGCACGTACATGTCGCGCGCCGACTTGCGCGAGCACGGCGATGCCGACGCGAGCCTTCGGGCCGAGGTTGCGGCGCAGTTTGCGGCGCCCGGTGGTCTCGTCGTGGAGCGCGCTTGGCGACGCGTTATCGTTCGTGGGCCGCGTGCGGCGTGCGCGCGCGCAGCGGCAGCCTTGCAAGCGAGTCCCCTCGCTTCCCACGTCGACGCTATCTTCGGATTAGACGATTCGCAACCCGTGCGCTCGCAGGCGCACGTCTCGCGAGACGCGACGCCGGACGGCCTCGAAGCGCGCGAGGTCGCGCGAGCGTATCGCCTTCCCTCCGATCTCGACGGCACGGGCACGTCGATCGGCTTGCTGCATTTCAACGGCACGTTTCGCGCAGCGGATTTCGAATTTGCGATGCGCGCCGCGGAATTACAAGTTCCGCGCTACGTGCAGCACGGCGAACCCGCACGATCGACGGAAGCAGAAGATGAGGAGATCGCGCTCGACACGCAAGTGGCGGCCGCGCTCGCGCCCGGCGCCACGCTCGTCCTGTATCGTGGCGCCGAGACGGCGTGGAGCTATGCCGATACGGTCGCAAGCGCCCTGCTCGACGAGGCCGACGCGCCGTCGGTTCTTTCGATAAGTTATGGCGATCCCGAAGACGAGTGGTCGCCGGGCGCGCTCGTCGTTCTCGAGCGGTTATTCGTCGCAGCCGCCCTGTGCGGCATTACCGTCGTCGCTGCCAGCGGCGACGGCGGTTCCGGTAATGCTGCGCATGCTGCGCCCGTTCTGTTTCCGGCTTCGAGTCGCTTCGTGCTCGCATGCGGTGGTACGAACTTGCGGCTCGAAGGCGGACGCCGCTCGAGCGAGCACGTCTGGCAAGAAGCGCGCGGTGCTTCGGGCGGCGGCTATAGTCGCGTGTTTCCGCGCACGCGGTGGCACGCGCCGGGCGACCGCGGCACGGGGCGAGGCGTTCCGGACGTGGCGGCGCATGCGGCGCTCGACACGGGCTATCGCATCCGTCTGCACGATTCGTGGCAGATTGCCGGCGGAACCAGTGCCGTCGCGCCGCTTTGGGCCGGGTTCGTCGCGCTCGTCAATCAGAGTCTCGGAAAGCCATGCGGATTCTTCACGCCGCTACTCTACGAACGGGCACCGAGGGCCGCGTTTTACGATGTGACGACCGGTACGAGCGGTCGTTATCACGCACGCCCGGGGTGGGATCCGTGTACGGGCCTCGGTAGCCCGAACTTCGCCGAACTGCTACGATTTTTTACGCAAGAATAGGGTACGCGGCGCGTCGCTGTAAAAAGCGCGCGCATGTTGCTTCCAATCGGCCGGCGCCGTTCGAGCGCCCTCAAGCGATCGTTCTTTTGTGCGGCGCTCGCGGCAGCGCTGCACGATAGCGGCGCCGCTTCGCCCGCCGCGGCTGCTCCGAGCACCGCCACGTTGCTGGTGCCGATCGACCGGCTAATCCGCGGAATCGACACGCAGTCGATCGGTACGATCGCGAGTGCGTACGTGTTC
Organism: uncultured bacterium; assembly: GCA_964244215.1. Classification (GTDB taxonomy): domain Bacteria; phylum Vulcanimicrobiota; class Vulcanimicrobiia; order Vulcanimicrobiales; family Vulcanimicrobiaceae; genus CAXTIY01. The sequence goes on along the minus strand of CAXTIY010000047.1, from coordinate 3,008 downwards.
GCCCCGAGCATCGTGGATGAGTTCGCGCCGTTCCGCTGGTCGGGTGGTGCGGCGGCCACGCGCTGGTCTCGCGATTTTGCCGAGGACGCGCGAACATCCGGGCTCACGCACGTTCGCGTCGTCCGTCACGCTCCGTCGTACACGTCGTTCGCGCATGGGCGCGCGTGGCTCGTAGTTCCGACGGACTATTCCTACGACGTCGCCGGTAAAGCGCAGCGCGAGAGCGCGGCATGGACGTTCGTTCTCGTTTCCGGCGCGCGCGGCTGGCGCATCGAAACGTCGACGTGGGCGAAGACCGCGGGCGCGCCCTAACTCATAAACGCTACGGCGAGCGCCGTCGCCAATAGACGAACGTACCCGCGAGTATCGCGCAGCCGAGCGCCGTGAGCGGAATAGCAGAACGCCACGGCGGCGCGTGAAAGCGACGTGAGACGAATGCGTCGCGGCCGGCCGCCGAATAGTGAACGACGATCTTCGGGCGGCGGTCGCGATGCAGGCCGACGGTCAATCTCGAGCCGACGCGTAAGAGATTGTCGACGCGCTCGGGATCGCGTAATTCGACGCCGAGTTCCGTGAGCGGCAGAATGACGTCGCTCGATTCGGTGCGCAAACGCGCGATACCGAGGGCGTCGTGACGTTCGACGATCGTGCCCGTGTATGCCGTTCCGGGCTGTAAGGGAACCGAACCGCCGTCCACGACGAGCGTTATCTGTGCGCCCGAGGGCGCCGGATCTTGCGGAAACCGGCGCCGCTCGCGAATCTGCTGCGGCGGATCCGTACGCGACGTTGGCAGGCCGTGTTGCCGCGCGTCGTCCGGGGCGAAGGCGCGCCGGCCGCGTTCGTCGAGGGCGACGTCGGTTCCGTCGCGCAAGCGCGCGCGTTCGTTCGGCCGTCCGCCGACCAGCACGAGGCGAACGCTGCCGTCTTCGTTATGATAGGCGATGTCGAGCACGCCGTCGCCGAGGTCGCCCGGGGCTCCGGGATAGGAGCCGAAATTTGCCCGATGTACCGGATCCTCGGCGCCGGGATACCCCGTCAATTCGTAGCGAACCGATTTCGCAGGCTTCGGTAACGCCCGCGTGTCGACGCCGCTTGCGAGCAACACGCCGACGGCATAGGAATTGGAATCGCGCCCGATGCGCAGGAACGGCATTTCGATTGCGATGTAGCGTTGATCGCCGTCGTAGGCTCGGTGCGCCGAACGCACGAGTTCGGCGAAGAATTCTTGCGTGAGGCCGAGCGGTGGCGAAACGACGAGCGGCGCGAAGTCCATAACGCCGCGCTTCGCAAAATCGCCTTCGGGATAACTGTACGGCACGAGTCCGCCCGAGCCGCCGGCATTACGCGGACCGCCCTCGACGATGCTCGCGACCGACGTATCGGCACCGACGATTGCGAGAAAAAGGTGGCCGCCGAAATCCTGTTCGAAGCGAAACGGGCGCGAGGGAATCTTTACGAATCCGACATCGATCTTCGGCGTCGTAAGCTCGAGCGCGACCCAGACCGCGGGCCTTCCGATGATCGCGACGGTATGTTGTGGTAATTTCCATCTATTTGCAACGATAACGTCTCGACCGTCGAGCACTGGCCGTGATTCGGCTGAGCCCGCTTCGACCGTCGACGTTAAGAAGCGAGGAATCCGAGCTTGAAAACGCATCCACGTTCGACGTTCGACGTTTGCGAAGCCGACCCACTGCGGGCGCGCGAAGCACTATTCTCCGGCGGCGAGCGACTTCGAAAGGAATCTTCGTCGCTACGCAAATAAGTGTCGCGCCATACGCGCCTCTTAGAATTTTATGTTCGGGCGTATCCCGGTCGTCGCCGCAGTCAGGTGACAGGAGTCTGTATGAACCTTTATCGACCAATAGCCGCGGCTTCGATCCTCGGTGCCTTCGCTATATCCAGCGTGCTGCAGCATCCCGGTCGCGCCGTCGCCGCGAATGAAACGATTACGATCGGGAGCGTCAACAATCCGCAGATGCTCGACATGCAGCACGCCTCGAGCGATTTTACGAAGAAGACGGGCATCAAAGTCAACTTCGTTATTTTGCCCGAGAACACGCTGCGTCAGAAAGTAACTGCAGACGTCGCCACCGGCGGCGGTCAGTTCGACGTCGCGACGGTCGGCACGTACGAAGTTCCGAACTTCGCGAAGAACAAGTGGATCGACAACCTCGAGCCCTACTTTTCGAAGATGAGCGCCGCCGATAAAGCCGATTATAACCGCGAAGACCTGCTCCCGACTATTCGCAAGGGCCTCTCGTACCAGAACGATTTGTACGCCGTTCCGTTTTACGGCGAGAGTTCGATGACGTTCTATAACAAAAAGCTTTTCTCGGCGGCGGGTCTCACCATGCCGCTGCATCCCACCTGGGACCAGATCGAGGGCTACGCTAAGAAGCTCAACAACCCGTCGAAGAACGAGTATGGAATCTGCTTGCGCGGCTTGCCCGGTTGGGGCGAGATGGGCGCACCGATGTCGACGGTCATCAATACGTTCGGCGGTTCGTGGTTCGATATGGCGTGGCAACCGCAGCTCACGACGAGTCCCACGAAAGATGCGATCGCCTTCTATCTCAACCTGATCAAGCAGTACGGCGAACCGGGCGCGACCTCGTCCGGCTTCACCGAGTGCGAGACGGTTTTCACGCAAGGTAAGGCGGCCATGTGGGTCGATGCGACGTCGGCCTCGGGACAAGTCACGGATCCCAAGAATTCGAAGATCGCAAGCGACGTCGGCTTCGCCTATTCGCCAACGAAAGTAACGCCGCTCGGTTCGCATTGGCTGTGGGCTTGGTCGCTCGCGCTCGAGTCGTCGTCGAAACATAAGGATGCGGCCTTCAAGTTCCTCACCTGGGCCACGAATAAGAAGTATATCCGGCTGATCGCCGCATCCAAAGGTTGGGGCAACGTCCCGCCCGGAACGCGCCTTTCGACCTTCAACGATCCGTCGTATAAGAAAGCCGTTCCGTACGGCAACATCATTCTCTCGTCGATTCAAACCGCCG
>CAXTIY010000046.1:0-14000 GCA_964244215.1 uncultured bacterium | reverse complement strand
CCAGCGTCTCGCCCCCGAGGTGCTCCACCACCGCGACCGTGCCGCCGAACGGGCGAATGGGAATCGGTCCCCACCAGCCGACGCGTGCGTCGAATTGGTCGTTGAGGATCACCGCGCCGAAGACGTTAAAAATCACGAACGCGGTCGTTTGTTCGCCGCCGAAGTTCGTGTCGTACCAGGTGTAAGCGCCGGGCGCGGGTGACGGTACGAGAGCGGGTGTGTTCGGCTCGTCGTTCTGAAAGAACGAGTTGTTGCCGCGCTGCGTATCGAGCACGGCGCCCGGCTGCAGCCAATCTTGCTCCACCATCACGTTCGCCGCGGCGGCGCGCCCGACGGCATAGTACGGTGCGAAATGGATCGGTCCGAAGTTCGGAATAATCGGCGGAACGATCGCGCAGGTAACGATGTCGGCTTGCACGGGCGCGAAGAGTTCGGGGTTCTCGGTCGCGTCGTGGGCACCGTAATTGATCTGCCACTCTTGGGCGTCCGCGACGACGTTGTTGAGGCCCGTATCCTGCTGCATGCCGGCGACGCCCGTCGTTTGTTGCGCACCGTATGGTGCGAACGTGTATTTGAAGGAGGTGTCGCCGCACGTCGGACTCGCGGACGCGGTGGGCCGCGGTGTGGCCGAAGGCAACGGCGTGGGCGCGGCCGCTGCGGCGGCCGCGCAGGTCTGATAGGTTTGCAAGAGCGAGGCGGCATCGCTCTTGAGATTCGTAAAGGTATTGAGGGTCGAGGCGTTATTGAGGTCGAGCGCGTCTTTCGAATAGCGGTTAACGGCCCGAAGATAGGCGATGCGAAGGTCGCTGTACACGCGATTGCACGATCCGTTCGCGACCGACGAGAACGCTGCGTAATTGGACCCGGTCGGATACAACGAGCCCGTGCACCCGCCATTTTGATTGATCGTCAGCAACAATGAATCGAGCAGCCGTCGAATGCGAAACTCTTCGACGCCCGCGGCGTAGAGGGTCGCGGTCATGACGTTGAAGCGTTGCGCCTGAATCGCGACGACGCCGTTGGCGGCCGAATCGGCCGCGTTTTGCGCCCGGATCTGCCAGCGGATCGCGTTACCGTAATTGAGCGCGAGAAACATCAACGCGAACGACGCGATGATACCGAGCGCCCACATGGGCAACACCTGTCCGCGACAAGTCTGGTTCCTCATGGACAATTTTTATCGGGATAGGTTGGGTTCGATCCGACGCCGAGCGAACCGCCGGGCGTCGCACCGAGCGCGACCACTCCGTCCCAAGAGTATATTTCGTGCACCGCGTTATCGGTCGCGTTATCCCAGTCGATGACCGTGGTCGAAACTCCGGCCGGTCCCGTCAGAAAATTGTTGAACCCGCGTAGCGGCGAATTATTCGGTAGATAAGGGTACAAATTTTGAGTGGCCGGATTCGTATAGTTATACATCTGATACCAGATCGCGGCGCCGTTCGTCGCGGCATTTCCGTTGTATCCGTATCCGGCGTAGCCGTTCTGCGCTGCCCACACGCTAGGCGCTTGATAGTAGCCGTACAACGTCGGGTAATTTTGGAGCGTTGCCGCGATGATCGCATACGCGCGCTGATGACAGCCCACGAACGAAAAGACGCTTTGGTTAACGGCGCCCCCGACGCCGGGGTTCGAGAAGAACCAATCGCCCTGTTGCGAGCCGACGGCGGCATGCAAAAACTCGGCCGTGCCGAGCGCCAGGAAATTAATACCGGTACTGCTGCACGCCGACCCCCACGGTTGCGCGTCGTTGCAATGATGTAAGAAATCGAAGCCGACGAAATACGGTGGAGCGTGCTCGCCCGTCGTAAAATAATTACCTTGGAACGTCGAGGCCGCGCCCGGACTGCAACCCGCGTTCGAATTTGAGACGTTGGCGTGGATACCACACTCGAGCCACAAAGCGTCGGTCGACTCGCCCGTAACGCCGACGCTCTTATGGAAGAGCGATAACATGTTCGGTTTCGTAACGGTAGCGGTTTCTAAGGTCGGTTCCAGCATCGACACGCCGCCGTTACGATGCGTTAGGGACGACCCCATCGCTCCCTGGACGGTCGAGTCCGTCGAATTGTAGCCGTAATCGATAGGAACGCTCGGGCTCGGCGCGGGCGCGACCGTCGAAACGATCTGCGCGGGCGAAATCTGCGGAAATATTAGACTCGTCGCCTTTTGCGGAGTCATGCTCGCGCTCGTGTTGACGCCGACCGATACGAGATGCGCGTCCATGTAAGACGCGGCGTCGACGGTCAGTTGTAAGAAGCCGAGCACCCCGACTTGCAGGCTAAATAAAAAGATCGTGAGGATCACGCCGACGACGAGCGCCGTTTCAACCAGCACCGCGCCGCGCGTGCCGCGACGCTTCACGGTGCCACGACGGAACTATGCGTCATGTTCGTGACGTTCGTGTTCGCTTTGACGTTGGCGACGGTACCGATGCTCCGATAGGCGACCATCATCAAGATCGTCAGCGTGGCCATGATGATGCAATACTCGACGAGCGCCTGACCCGAATCGTCACGGAGCATGGCGACGAGCGCCGTTCGATACGAGGCGGTCCATGGAGACGGCATGAGCGTTTTGTTACGACCGTAGTTATTTCGTTATGATCGTCGGCGTCATCACGAAGACGACGTCCGTCTTCGTGAGCTGATAATTCGTCGACCGGAACAACTCGCCGAGAATCGGAAGGTCGCCGAGAATCGGGAATTTCGTAATATTCTTCGACTCGACGCGGCTGACGAGGCCGCCCATCACGATGCTCTCGCCCGTTTGCGTGATGACGTCGGTCGAGATCTTACTGACCTTGAGCGCCGGAACGACGAAGCCGTTGAGCGTTATTCCGTCGGCGAAGTCGAGATTCGATATCTCGGGGGAAATCTTCGTTTCGACGCCGCCGTCGCCCGTGATGGTCGGCGTTACGTTGAGTTGAACCCCATATTGTTTGTAGTCGATCGAGACGGAGCCGAGGCCGCTCGAAACGGGAATCGGTATCTCGCCCCCGACGAGAAACGATGCGGCTTGTCCCGATTGCGTCACGAGGTTGGGTGACGATAACACCTTCGCATGGCCGTTCGTCTCCAACAGATCCAGCGTCGGCGCGACGAGCGACAGCAAACCGAAGTTCCCGAGCTTGAGCGGATTTTGTAGCGCCGTAATCGACGTGCCGCTCGAGCCGCTAAGCGTGTACGGACCGCCGGAAGGCGTATTAATGATCGAAGGAAACGCGCTCTGCAAACGCAGGCCGAGCTGACTTTGCGCGAACTTATCGACTTCGAGCACGTAAACTTTGATATCGACTTGGCTCGACGTCTGCACGCCGAGGCGATCGATGACCTTACCGTCGTTACGCAGATATTTGCCGGATAAACTGCGCACCTGATCCATGACCTGGCGCTCCTGCTGGGTGTCGCGTACGGAACCGCTGACGACGACGTTACCGGCGTTGTCGAGATCCGCGCTCACGCCTTGACCGGGCGAAAGTTTGGCGATTTGATCTTGCAAGCTGCCGAGCGGTTTGCTCACGGAGACGGCGTTGATCACTTGCGCGTCCGGGCCGCTGCTCGTAAATTTCATGCCCTTGAATTGCGCGATGACGTCGTTGATATGGTTGTAGGCGTTGACGTCGGGGACGCTTCCGCGCACGAATACGTTATTGCCGACGGACACGACGACGACGCTCGGCTCCGCAATTGCCGTCCGCACGATGCTCGCGAGCTGATCCAAGCTCTGCTCGGTAATCGTTACCTCGTAAACTTGTTCTTGATCGCCTTCCCAAATGAACACCGTGGTGTGCCCGGCCGTCTTGCCGTTAATGAGCACGGAGCTATGCCCGACCGGAACAACACCCGCTACGCGACTGTCGCCGACGGCGAGGCGCGTGACGCCGCTCGCTTTGATCAAGATCGAGTGACCGGTCGCGACCGAGAGAATGCCACCCGCCGCCGAAGCGAAAGTAGGCATGCTTGCTACGCCGTACAAGATCGCCGTGAGCGAGACGGCAACTTTGATGGAGCGCGCGAATTTCAAGCTAATTCCCTAAACTCTGCAAGCCGCAGGTTCGACAACGTAGGCATAGCACGGTTATCGGACTATCCCCGAGCGACCTGAGCAATTCGTAGAAGAGGCCCTGGCAACGTGAAAAGAACCGCCCTTGCAATCATCGCGCTATTGCCGTTCTGCGGTGCGAACGCACGCGCAGATCAGATGCATGCGGAACCGCTCGCGACGGTCGCGCACCGGCTCGGCTTCGTGTACGCGTACCTCGGCCCGGACGACGTAGTCTCGCTCACCGGACACGGCCTCGCTCTCGTCGTGCGCCCCGGTGTTGCGTATTTCACGGTGAACGATCGCGTCGTACCGGTCGAAGGCGATGCGCCGATCTATCGTGCCGGCGACCTTTCGATTTCACCCGCGTTCTCACGACAGCTTACGGCAATCGAACGTGCGGCCGCAAAAAAGGAGCGGCCGAGCCGCGCCGACGCTATGGCGGAGAACCCCGCTCACATCAACGTCGCGGCGCCCGGCGGCCCGCCGCAAATGGTTTCGGCGGTGAGCTTGAGTTCGGTTACGGGCTCGGACGACGTTTCGGTTAGCGGCAACGCGACGCCCGGTTCGCTCGTGGCGATCGTCCTCAAAGCGACCGCCGACCCGTTATTGCCGATGATCTTCCTCAACCGCTCGTTCGCCGTCACAGGGCCGGGTGGCCGATTCGCGATTAAGATCGCTACGGCGCCGGAGTATTTTACCGGGTCCGTCCTCATCGCCGAAGCGAGCGGCATCGACGATGCGAAGCCGATGACCGCTAGCTACGCGCCGCCCGGTAAGTGACGGCCGTTCTCGCCCTCGCCCTCGGATACGCCGCGCTCGCGCTCGGTGCGATCTTCGTAAGTAAGCGGATCTGTCGAACGGTCGAGCCTTTCGAGGACGGGCCGCGCGCGGGGAAACCGCCGGCACTCGCGCTCGTCTTAAGCGCCGCTTGCGTCGGCGCGATGCTCGCGAGCCGTCATACGAACGCGCCGGACTTGGCTCTGGCAGCATTGCTCGTAGCGTCGCTCGTGGCGTGCTGTTATAGCGATATCGTCTGCGGCATCGTGCCCGATGCGTTTACGCTTCTGCCGCTCGTCGCCGTTCTCGTTCATTCCGCACTCGCGCGTGACGCGCGGCCCGCGTTATCGGCGCTGCTCGTGCTCGCACCGTTCGCGCTCGCGGCGCTATGCTCGGGCGGCCTCGGCATGGGGTGGGGCGACGTGAAACTCGTGACGCTCGCGGCGGCCGTCCTCGGCTTCGAAACCTCGATCGTCGCATTTTCGGCGGCGTGCTTCGTTGCGGCGGCGGCGGCATTCGTACGGCGGCGGCAGAGCGAGCCGATTGCATTCGCGCCGTATCTCGCAGCGTCGGCCGCCCTCGCGCTCGCACTGCCGCCGGCGCTCCCGCAGCTCGTATGACGGAGCAGCGCGCGCTGCGCAACGAGCGTAGCGGCGAGATCCTCGCGCCGCGTATCGCGCGCGCTTCGAACGCGCTCACGCGGCTCGTCGGCCTTTTACGAAAAGCCGAGGTCGGGGCGGGCGAAGGCTTGTGGATCGATCGCTGCAATGCCGTACATACGCTCGGAATGCGCGCGACGCTCGATCTCTATTTCTTGGACGCAAACGATCGGGTGCTCAAGATCGCAACCGCGGTCGCGCCGGGCCGGCTCGCCGAAACGTGTCGCGCTGCGAAGACCGTCGTGGAACTGGGCAGCGCGCGTGACCCGCGCGACGTCCTTATCGGCGATCGTTTCGTTCTCGAATAGCGGAGCTCGCAGCGATTAGAGCGGGCGTACGCGTCGCGGACGCCGTAGCGTGGGCACCGCGAGTTGCGTCACGATCACATTAATCGTACGCACGAGTTCCCGGCTCGCATCGTCGTCCGAGCACGAAACGTCTCCCGTCGTCGAGCCGTTCCACGCGATCGTCGTCCGGGAGCCGAACGACGCACTCTTCATGCAGCGTTCGAGACCGAGCGAATCGAGCGGCCCCGCGCTTCGCAACCGACCGAAAAGCCAACGCGTCTGGGCGCCCGCCACGGTCGCTTTCGTGACGCCCTCGTATTGCCGCACGGTCGCCGAACCGTCGGGCACAATAACGAGCGTATAGCCCGCGCTATTGGTCGAACCCGAATTCGTAATGACGGCCGCACCCGGCGGAATGGGCGGGAACGACGGCGGTAGCGGCGGCATGCGTCCGCGTACGATCCCGGGCGTCATTTGTGCCGTGGGATCCGGAGAGGGCCCCGTTTCCGGTTGAAGGCGTGCGAGCATCGCGCCGAGCAGGAGCGCGATCATCCGCCCATGCGTTTCGTGCGCCGTTTGCGTTCGGCGAAATACTCGAGAATCGTATCGCGACGGTCGCCTTGCAACGTGACGACGCCGTCTTTCGCCGTGCCGCCCGTACCGCATCGGCGCTTCAGTTCCGCCGCGAGCGGCACGAGTTCGGAGGGCGCTAAACCGTAGACGATCGTCACCGAGCCTCCGCGACGCCGCTCGCATCCGACACGCACGATACCGTCGTCGGGAAGAGCGTTTCCGGACGATACGGCTTTCGTCTTCGCTGCCTTCGATGTCGGGAGCGGCAGCGAGCCGTCCGTAGAGTAGACGAGGCGGCGATCGTCGTGCGGCATGGTCTGGCTTCGTTTCGACGAAGCGCTCGGCGATGGCTGCCATAGCGGGCTTTACGGGCTTCACACCGGCCGCGCTGCGCTTACTCGCGTCGCTCGAACGCCATAATGACCGGACGTGGTTCGCATCGCGTAAAGAACGCTTCGAGACGGAATTACTCGAACCGATGCGGGCGCTCGTAATCGACGCATCGCGGGCTTTGGCAGCAGCAAAAATTCCGCTCGCGGGCGATCCGAAACGATCCGTATCTCGAATTTACCGCGACCTACGGTTCACGCCGGATAAACGACCGTACAAAACAAACATAGCCGCGTATCTCTCACCCGATGGCGAGCGCAGAACGCAAGGCGGCTGTTACGTGCATATCGCTCCGCGGGGCGCTTTTCTTTCGATCGCTTTTTACCAAATCGAAGCGCCGATGCTGCAGCGTTGGCGGCAAGAAATGGTCACGCGCCCGCGCGTCTTCACGGGCGTGGTGCGCGCGCTCGAACGACGATCGCTAGCGATCCGACCGGCCGACCAGTGGGACGACGCGCTCGTCCGCATGCCGCGCGGCTTTACCGCGCTCGAGTCGAGCGAACTCGCGCCGTATTTTCACTTGCGCTCGTTTGCCGTGCACAGACCGCTCGAGCCGCAAGATATCGCCTCGCCCGTTCTTATCGAACGCATCGTGCGGATAGCGCGCGACGCACGGCCGTTACTCGATTTCGGCTGGCGCCTCGTCTAAGGGCGAAGTGCCGGACGACGGGCAGCGCGCTCTACCGTTGCGTTCGGACGTTCGAACCGACCACTTTGACCGGAACGAGACCCGCCATACTCCGCGAGTCGGCGAAGCGGACGAAAGCGTGTAACACGAACGCGAGGAGTACCGCGTCGTCGAAGAAGCCGAGCAGCGGGATGTCGCTGAGCAGATTGAGCGGCGATACGATCAAGACGGCGGCGAGAAGCGCGAGCGCCTTTGCCCACGTGGGCACGGCGGGATCGCGAAACAGCGGCAACGTCCGGGGTAGTTCTTTTTTGGCCACGAGGAACAAGCGCATCAGCTTCACGGCGCTAACAAACCGCTTCGAGCGCGCAGCGTTGCAGCGACGATCGGTTACGGGAGGCGGTGGGCGACGATCTCGGCGGCGGCCGTCAATACTTCGGGCGTCGTTTGATCGGAAAGCGGCAGAATCTTCACGACGACGTGCCGGTGATGCTTATCGACGTAAGCGCTGTTGTTGAAGATCTCGGCGTAACCGTCGTGTATGTGTACTTGCGTCGCATTCCCGTTCGAAAGCGGGTTCGCATACACGCCGCTCGCGGTGGCCGCCGAGTCCCCATCCGGGACGGTGACGACGACGACGCCCTCTTGCGCCGTGAACGAGCATGTGTTGCCGCTCTCCTGAGGCAGATGATAGCGTTTCTTCGAAGGCGGCGACGCGGTGACCCAACCCGTTAAGCGCGTTATGTCGTCCGCCGTAATGAGCTTGCACGGATCGATCGCGGCCGCGAGGAGCCCGAGGAACAGCATCGCTGCGGCTTCGGGCCACCTGCGGCATTACCCGGTTCGCGCGCCGTTGCTCTCGATGCGGATGCCACGCGGTCCGACGTGCACCACGTGCGGCCGGCGGTCGCTGACGTACGGCCGATCGTGGCGCAGCAAGGCGCGAAAGATCTCCGTCGGCTCGCATGGGAAATAGATAACCGTCTCGGCCGCCGCGTACTGCGCTTGCGCGGCAGCGCGTTCCAAGGCGACGACTTCACGCAGATAAGGAATCTCCGTGCGTTCCCGTTCGACGAATTGCAAAAAGCGGAGCGCTTCCATTGCGGGAAACGCTTGGGCGAACGTCTGCGCGCAATAGCGCCGTAAGAGGTCGGCTAGCGCGTGTCGCCCGAGCGTAGCTGCGAGTAGCCTCAGGCTGAGTTCGGCACCTTCGGCGATCGCCGTTTCACGCGCTGCCGCGACGAGCGAGCCGAGCAACGCGAAGGCATCCGTATCCGGCTCGCCCGGGGACGTCATGCCCGCGGTGCGGGCGACGATCCCGCGTTCCCAAGCCGCGACTCGTAAGCGTGCTTCGTCGAAGTGCGGCAACGCGCATGGCGCGGCCGACGGCACGGCGTTCGACCCGGCGACGGCCGTGCCGCGCGCCTTCCAAACGCCCGCAAGCCACGCTCGCTGCTCGTCGAGCGCGCGCGCGCCGAGGGTGCACGCGGATTCGGGCCGCACCTCGTACACGAGCGACCGCAGCGCGGGCAAGCGCGGAACGATACATTCGGCAAGGCGGCGGACCTCGGTACCCGCGAGGCCCTGCTGCGTGTCGATCGTGTACCCGCCGCTCGGCGCCGTCCCGGAGACTTGGACTTCCCAGATGCGTTCGAGCGGTAGACCGTCGAAGAGCGTCGAGGCACGAACGCGCCCGTTGGCTTCGTTCGCCCAAACGCTCGCGAGATCGAGAACGATGCCGCAGTCGGCATGCTCCGCGATCGCCGCGTAAAACGCGGCATCGGGAAGCTCGCCTGGGGCCTTACGCAAATAGTTCGTGCCGATCTCGAAGGCGACGGGCACGCCTAATCGCTCTCGCAGAGCGAAGATCCGGCGAACGGCGACCGCTACGCCCTCGAGCGTGTATGGAGCCGGCAAGAGCAAGCCCGTGGCGCGCGAAGCGGCTCCGGCTCCGAACCGGTTAAAAGCCAAGCGTTCGACGAGGTAGGCCGGTCGCCGTCGCTCTACGTTCTCTTGTAAGAGCGCAAAGAGCGTCGGATCCGGATCGCACGAACCGCCGACCGGAAGCCACGTGCTACTCAACACGGTGCGATCACACCCGGCGCTGCGGCGAACCACGCCTACCTGTACGCGCGGCGACACCTCAGCGAAATCGTAGCCGGCGGCCGCCATCGTACCGGCACCCGAACCGTATGCTATTCCAATCCCGAGTTCTTCGTCCGCTAACGCGTGCATTGCCGGCGGTGCTCCCTTGCAGCACGGCCGGACTCGAGCGGTCCGGCCGTATTACAAAGCTAACCGGCAGCCGTCCGTATAGCGTCCGACCGGGTGCTTACACCCGACGGCCGTGCATGCTCGCGCGCATCTTCTTATCGACGTACAGGGCGACCACGACGGCGAATATGCCGCTAACCGGCAATAACCACGTCACGAGATACGGCTCGAGCGGAGAAGAGCCGTGAACCGCCGGCAACGACGCGGGCGCAGAGGCCGGCATGTCGGCTGCCTTCTCTCCGTTCGGTACGACCGGAAGGGCGCCCGGCGCCGAAGACGGCGCAGCGGTTACGGTTTGCGCCAGAACGAAGGTCGGCATCGAGGCGAAGAAGACGAGCGCTAGTACGAACAGCGGGGCGAAAGTAAAACGCTTCATGCTCGGCTCTTGCCCACATTTAAAAAGGTCTAGTCCGCTCGTGTACTTTAGCGGTGTAATGCTTTGACGAATGTCAGCAGCACGAGCACGACGCTGCAGACGACGTAAACGCGCAAGAAGCCCATGAAGATGACGAGCGGACGCGACAAGCGCCTGGGCGGATAGGCGTCGTGCCGGGCGGAGCCGCGCAATTCCGGCTCGAGCCCGAGAAGATGCTCGCGTTCGAGCGGGTTCACGAGCCCGCGCCGAATTGCGCGAGCGCGAGCGACGCTCCATAAACCGCCCCGATTACTGCGATTGCGACCGTGACGATCCCCGCAAAGAGATTCTGGCGCACCGTATTGCAGAGGGAACCCATCACGTCTGCGTCGTTCGCGAGCAGTAGCACCAATACCAGCGCCGGGGCCATCAGGAGCGTCGCGACCACGTTAACGGTGAGCGTGATTGCCAGGAGCGGTGCGTTCGGAATAAGTACGATTGCCGCGGCGACGACGGTCGAGGCCAGGGCGGCGAAGTAGAATTTGCCGGCCTGCGAAAAGTCGAGATTGAGACTGTGCTCCACGCGCAAGACTTCGCCGACCGCGTAGGCGGAACTGGTCGAGATCGTCATCGCGGCGACGAGCCCGGCTTCGATCATGCCGAGAGCGATGAGCGTCGCCCCGGTAGATCCGATGTAGGGGTGCAGCGCCGTCGCGAAATCGGCGCCTCCGGAGAATGTCGAGACGTCGATGTGGTTTGCGAATAGCGGTGCCGTGGCGACGATCGCCGCGATTGCGACCAGCGCCGCGAGCGTGGCGCCGAGCGCCGTGTCCAATCGGCCCTGCGTGAGATCGGCTCTCGTGAGGCCTTTGTCGACGACCGCGCTCTGCTGAAAGAAAATCATCCAGGGCGTCACGGTCGCTCCGATATTCGCGAGCATCAGCGTAAGGAATACCGATCCCGAGCCGCCCGGCAGCGGGCCCCACGAAGCGATTGCGTGGACGATTGCGGCGGCGTCGGGGTGCGCGAAGAATGCAGCCGGAATGAAGAGCAGGTTTGCGAGGGCGAGCGCCATCACGGCGCGTTCCCACGTCATGTAACGCCGCGCCGCAAGCGCCGACATCACGAGCAACACGCCCGCGCAAACCGCAACCGGTGGTGGGATACCGAAGTAGGTGCAGCCGGCGCGAATCGCAACGAACTCGGTAACGAGCGTCAGCAGATTACCGGCCAGGAGATCGACGAGGGCGAACGTGCCCCAAACGTTTCCGAAGCGTTCGTAAATGAGTTCGGCATGACCGCGGCGCGTCGCGATGCCCACGCGCACCGTCATTTCCTGTACGATGTACGCCATCCAAAACGTCACGATGACGAACGGGATGAAGAAGCCGATGCCGTAGGTCGCGCCCGTCGTCGCATACGAGAGCATGCTCGGGCCGTCGTTCTCGCCGAGCATCACGAGAACGCCCGGACCCGCGAGCAAAACCAGCAACCACAGCGGTCTGCGCGCCGAACGGGCCGAGTGCACGCGCGCGCGGTCGCGTGCGCGTAGACGATCTTCGCGCGTCGGGCTCCAAGGCAGTTCGGATGGGTCGACGGGCATGCCTTAGATCGAAAGCGCCCGTCCACGCACGGGACGAATTATGCGGGTACGTTCTCGAACATCATAATGTCGACGCCGGCCTGAGCGAAGTTCTTGAGATCGGCGACGACGGCCGCGCCTTGAGTCGAACCGAGCGACGACTTGATCGCATCCATCGAAGCGAACTTGAGGATGGCGACTTGATAGTACGGGTCTTTATCGGTAAGGCCTTTGCTTACCGTATACGATTGTAGGCCCGGTAACGTTTTCGCAAGCGGCGCGTGATGCGTCGGATAATACGAGTCGAACGCGGCGGGATCGGCCGGCTTCTTGTAGAGCGCGAGTAAGGTCGCATCGCCCATACCGGCGGCTGCGGCGGGCCCCGCTGCCAGCGCGACTGCGGCTCCCGTTGCGAGAAAACCGATACGCGAAACGGACACGAGGGCACCTCCAAGAAACGGTACGCGTGCCCGAAGGCGCGCTGCGTCCGTGGTTCACGATTGCCCGAGCGCGTCCTCGGGCGTTAGTGCCCTTCGCCCGTTGCGACGCGGCGCACGAGCCAGGAACGCGGTCGCGCCGCAGCTTCGGTACGTGCGTAATCGCGATAGATGTCGCCCGCACCGAGCTCGCCGAGTTCGATTGCGGCGGTCGCGGCTTGCCAGCGGTAGTCGATCGCGTTCCAAATTTCGAACGCGTCCGTTAATTTCTCACGCGCGATGTGCGGCGCGTTTTCGGCGCGTGCGATAAGCCCGTCCGCGAACGCTTCGTGCGCCCGTAAACGACGATCGTGTTTATTGAGAACGGTCGCGGAAAGCTGCGTCTTAATCCGGCGATACGATTCGAATAAAGCACGCGCGCGTTCCGGCGCGACGCAAGCCGTTTGCTTCGCGAGATGCAGCAGCGCCGCGCGATCGTCGCCGACGATCGTAGACCAGTCGATGCGTTGCGCGAGTTCGGCGCCGTGCTCGAGTTCGTCGCGGGCGAACGCGTCTTCGCCGAGCTGGCTGCTGAGGTACGCTCGATCCGCATGCGCCCACACTTCGAGTGCGGGGGTCGGGGCGATCTCGGCCGCGCGCCGGAAAGCGCGAAACGCGCCGATGGAATTGCCGTGTAACGCGGACGACCAGCCGAGCGAACGGAGAATGTAAAAACGTTGCACGCCGAGGTCGGCCGGCCACACGGCTGCGATCTCGCCGCGCAGCCAATCTGCGTCCGCTTCGAGATCGAAATCGCGAACGTAGAACGAAAAGTTCATGAGAAGACTCGCGCGCGTCCACGCATCGCCCGTCGGGGCCGCATCCAGCTCTGCGAGCGCCGCGCGAATCAGCGCGAGCTGAGCGCCATACCGGCCGCCTGCCGCTTCGACGACGCCGAGCGAATGGAGTGCTCGCGCGCGGCTGTGTTCGAGCGGCACGATGTAGTCCGCGCGGTCGAAGCGAGATGGCGAAGCCGCGAGCGCGGCGCATGCGCAAGCCTTCGCCGTGCCGTAATCGTTGCCGGCGAAGGCCCACCGAGCGCTAGAGAGATGGACGTCCGCTTCGAGCGCAGCGCTCGGCGTACCGAAGGCGTGGACTCGTGCGAGCGAAAGGGCGCCCTGCGCTTCGGCAAAACGGCCGAGTCCGGTCAACGCGTCCGCCCGAAGCACGGAATACTCCGCACGCCCTGCGGTCAAAAGTTCTGCTTCGTCGATCGGCTCGAGCTCGGCGAGGGCCAGGCCGTGACGCCCCAGTCGATTCGCGGCACGGGCGGCGAGAAAGCGGGAAGCGGGCTCGTCGTGGCCGCGCAGTGCGGTTAGGCAATCCGAAGAACGCCCGTCGCGAAACGCCTCGACGGCAAATTCACGCGGTTTGAGACGCTGCTGTAACGCAATCACGTGGCCCACCGGGAGAACCTCCGGAACTATTGACGAGCCGATTTGACAATGAGGAAGACGGCCCCCCTAGCTTTTAGGGCTGAGCCGTGCGAACCCTCACCCTTTTTGTTAAGGCTTCTTCACGCCGAAAATGCCACCGTGGGCGTCGAGCGGCGCCGGGGTTCCCATGAAAATGCCGCCGTGGGCGTCCCCAGGAGTCGGCCCGAGACCGAGCGCCGAGAGAACACTAACGACCAACGAAAAGAGCAATGACACGATCCAACACCTCTACAACTCTCGAGTGAAAATAAATTCTAGCCGCATGTTCAATTTAAAGTACCCGCAACGCTTTAGGCGCGCAGCTTTTCGGCGCCGAAATTGTAGGCGGCAGGCCGAAGCATTTGGAAGCAGCTGCGGCATGATCGTGACGACGAACAGCATCGATTTAGCGGCAGCGGTTACGCCGATGCGCGTTTTCGTTGCCCGCCCCGCGACCGAAGGCACCTATCCCGGACTCGTCCTCTACTCGGATATCTTCCAGCTTACGGCGGCGACGCAACGTACGATCGTGCGTTT
>CAXTIY010000045.1:0-14065 GCA_964244215.1 uncultured bacterium | reverse complement strand
CGAAGCCCATGAAGCACACCGGCGATTCTTCGATATGCTCGGCGACCGTTACGCCTTTCGCACGCAGCTCTGCTGCCGCCGCGGCCACATCGTCGACGGCGAACATGATACCGTTGCCCGGCGTCCACGAACCGTCGTCCATTTTCCAAAGACCGAACGTCGATCCGTCCGGCAATTCGAACTCCGCGCCGTCCTCCATCTCCCACGTCGGCACGAGTCCCATCGTGTCGCGCCAAAACGCGATCGCGCGGGCCGGGTCTTTAACGAGATACGTGTGGATATCGATGCCGCGCAGCGCACTATTCATACGCGCTATTTCGGCACCGGAAGTGCCCGATTACTCTGTGCCGCGCCCAAACTCGCGGCGGCGGCGACGCACGGCGGCCCGTCGTAGAGGTAGAGCACGTCGTTGATGGCGGTCGCGACAACCGTGCGATTGCGCCCGTACGTCGGGTCGGGCGACGGACGTTTTTTCCCGGTTACGACGAGCGCTCGCTCGGCGCTGCAGATCGCGCGTCGCGGATCGGCGGCCGGATCCATGGCGGGGTCGTCCGGACCCGCGAGTTGCGCGACGCGCGGCCGGGTGTAGAAGAGCAGCGCATTGCCGCCCGAGACGCCTTGAATCGCGATCGCGTCGCTCGGGCGGCGCTCTCGCTCGATCGCGGCCGCGAGCGGTGGAATCGGCTTGAAGCGCTCCACGACGGGCTCGCCGAGCACGGCTAAGATCAGCAGCACGAGCACGCTTGCGGCGCCGAGCGCGAACGGTCCGAGCCACGCAACGCGCCGCACGAGCAAGAGCGCGAAACACGCGACCGAACCGAGCAAAATCACGCATCCGAGCGCCACGAAATCATCGCGGATTTGCTGCAGGTCGGCCGTCAGCCGGTTGTCGTGCGAGAACGCCCACATCGCGAAGCCGACCCCCACGATCGTAAGCGGAACCAGGGCCGTCCAAGCGAGCACGGCGCGCCGGTTCGCTCGCTCCGTCGCCCGGTCGAACCAGACCGCGACTAAAATCGCGAAGGCCGGCAACTCGAGCGCGATGTAATTCGGCAACTTCGTCTTCGCGAGGCTGAAGAACACGAACGGAACGATCGCCCAGACGAGCGCGAGCCGCGCGAGGCTGCCGCTCGGCCCCGAGCGCGCATCGTGCCAGCCGCGATACGTCGCCGGCACGAGGAACGCGATCCACGGGAAAAAGCCGAGGATGACGACGGGCACGTAGTACCAAATCGGCCCGCTCTGGTTTTCGATCGTCCCAAGATAGCGGCCGACCGTGTAATGCCCGATCAGCTCTTCGAAGGCGTGCGGCCCGGCGACGTGCCAGAGCGCGGCCGCCCACGGCACGATCGCGAGCGCCGCGAGCGCGATGCCGGCGAACCACGCTCGCGCGCTCGGCCATCGCGTCACAACGCCCGCGCCACGCTCCCACAATAACCACGGACCGATCACGAGCATCACCATCACGGGTGCCACGAGGCCCTTGGTCAGCGTTCCGAGCGCGATCGCGATCCAGCCGGCGTACCACGACGAGGCTCTTCCGCCCGGTCGCAGGGCCGCGAACCAAGCAAGAATCGCCACCGCGACGAGCAGGTCGAGAAGAGCGTCCATGATCGCGAGCCGGCCGACCACGGCTTGCATGAGCGAGGTCGAGAGAATCGTCGCTGCGAGTAGCGCCGCCCGCGACGAGGCGAACTGCGCCACCACGTAGCCGACGGCCGCCGCCATGGCGATCGTCGCGAGCGCCGAGGGCAGCCGCAGCGCGAATTCGGAAACGCCGAGCATCTTCGCGAAGCCCGCCGCGATCCAGAAATACAGCGGTGGCTGGACGAACCAGGGAGCGCCGTTGAGGTGCAGCACGACGGCATCGTGCGAGAGCAATATCTCGCGCGCAACTTCGCCGTATGCGGTCTCGCTGTTGTCCCAGAGCGTCCCGACGCCGAGGCCGGGGAGGGTGGCGAAGGCGGCGACGATCGCACCGATGAGTGCCGCTCGCCATGAGGCCATCACGTCCACGATGGTTGGCAGCGAAACGGACAATTCCCGCGAAGCGCGCGACGCCGCCGCGGCGAACGATAGGAACGTGTATCCGATTGCGCTCGATCTTCGTAACCGCCCGGTCCTCGTCGTGGGCGGCGGAACCATCGCCGAACGCAAGGTGCACGGCCTGCTCGAAGCGGGCGCGACGGTTTGCGTGGTCGCGCCGCAAATCACAGAAGACCTGCGCGCCGCCGCATCTCGCGGGGCGATCGAATGCCGCCAGCGCGTTTACGAAGCGGCCGATCTCGAGGGCGCACGGCTCGTGTACGCCGCGACCGACCGCCCCGAGGTCAACGCCGCCGTCGTGGCGGGCGCCCGCGAGCGCGCCATCTGGGCCTGCGATACGAGCGGCGGCGCGAGCGATTTCAGCACGCCGCTCGCCTATCGAACGGGCGATGTGACGTTCGCCTTAGATACCGGCGGCAGTTCGCCGTCGTTTGCGAAACGGCTGATGACGGAACTCCGCGAGCGCTTCGACGAACGCTACGGCCGGGCAGCCGCGACGCTGCGGCTCGCGCGCGATTATGTGAAGCTCGTCGTCCCGGCCGAGTACCGTTCGGGCGTTATGAAGACGCTCGCTTCCCGGGAAATCGGCGAACTCGCGGAAATGAATCCGAGCATCGTGGAAAACGAAGTCGAAAGCGCCTACGGCGCTCAAATCGCCGGGGCCATCCCTTTGCCCGAGTTGCCTTTCGCGCAACTCGTCTGCGCGACGCGCGCGAGCGCACTCGCGCTCTGGCAAACGCGCCACGTCTCGGCGCTTCTGGCTCGCGCCGGCATCATTTCGACGCAATTACAGATTTCGACCAAAGGCGATCGCGTGCAAGATCGGTCGCTTGCGGCACTCGGGACCGACAGCATCTTCGTCAAAGAACTCGAACACGCGCTACGCGAAGAGCGCGCCGACTATGCGGTGCACTCGTGCAAAGATTTGCCGAGCTCGCTGCCGGACGATATGCTGCTCGCCGCCATCGGGCCGCGCGAAGATCCGCGCGACGCGTTCTGCTCGGAGCGTTTCACGTCGCTCGAGGACTTACCGCCGGGGGCGCTGGTCGGGACGTCGAGCCCGCGCCGTCGCGCCCAGTTGCAGGCGCTCCGGCCCGACCTGCGCTTCGATACGATCCGCGGCAACGTCGATACACGCTTGCGCAAGTTACGGGAAGGCGATTTCGATGCGATACTGCTCGCGATGGCCGGGCTTACGCGGCTCGGCTTGCGGGCCACCTACACGGTGCCGCTGGAAGCCGACGTTCTGATTCCCGCCGTCGGCCAAGGAGCGCTCGCGATCGAAACGCGCGCGAGCGACGGCGACCTCGCGACGCGGCTGCACGAGCACCTTGCGGATCCGGTAACCGAGCTCTGCGTGCGCGCCGAACGCGCCTTCTTGCGAACGCTACGCGGCGGCTGTCAGGCGCCCGTCGGCGCACATGCCACGCTGACCGGCATGGCGCTTACGATGAACGCCATCATCGCCGCACCCGACGGCTCGCAGCTCGTGCGGGGCGGTTTCGTCGAAGGCGTCGACGGCCCGGAAGACGGGGAACGCTTCGCGGTCGTGCTCGCCGAACGCATGCTTCGCGACGGCGGAGCGACGATTCTCGATGCGGCCGTCGACGGTCGTGCGGACGAAGCCCGCTCGAGCGCGGACGGAGGCGAAGGCTCGGCCGATCTCGATATCTCCCCCCTTGCCGGACGGGTCTTTCTGTTGCCGCGCACGCAAGAACGGCCGAGCCAGATCGCGCCCGCCTTGCGCGGCGCGGGCGCAGATGTGATCGAAGCGAGCGATAGCGATGACGCGGCGCTCGCACTCGGCGAGCGCGTCCCGCACGCGCTGCTCTTTCCCTCGAGCGGCTCGGTGAAGACGGTGACGGCCTATCTCGAACGCTTACGCGAACGAGGGCAGCGGCCCGTCGTTGCGGCGATGGGCGAAGCGTCGTCTGCGGCGGCACGCGCGGCGGGCTTTCCGCCCGACGTCGTCGCAACGGAGCCGACGGTCGCCGCATTCGTGCAAGGCGTTACGCAATACGTGATCGGAAGAGACGGAGCATGAAGAGCGTCCTGGAGATACTGCGTCCGAGCGCGGCCGTCGACCTAACGAAACGCCCGCGCCGCCTACGTTCGAGCCCCGCGATGCGCGAACTCGTGCGCGAACGCGAGGTACGCATCGCGAGCCTCGTGCAACCGCTCTTCATCGCCGACGACAATCAGAAGCGCGGCGAAATTTCGAGCATGCCCGGCGTGTATCGTTACAGCGTCGACGGCGCCGTCGCGGAGTGCCGCGAGCTCGTAGCGCTCGGCCTGCGCGCGGTCCTGCTCTTCGGTATTCCCGATTTTAAAGATGCGGTCGGTTCGTCGGCGCACGATCCGGCGGGCGTCGTGCAACGCGCGGTGCGCGCGCTCAAACGCGAATTGCCGGACTTGCTCGTCATCGCCGATTTGTGCAATTGCGAATACACCGATCACGGACATTGCGGCATTCTCGACGAACGCGGCGACGTCGATAACGACGCGACGCTCGAGCTACTCGGCCGAACCGCACTCTCGTATGCGGAAGCGGGCGTCGACGTGATCGCGCCTTCCGATATGATGGACGGCCGCGTCGGTTATTTGCGCGCGACGCTCGACGCGAGCGGCTATGCGGGCTTGCCGATCATGTCGTACGCGGTGAAATTCGCCTCCGGCTTTTACGGACCGTTTCGCGAAGCCGCGGATTCCACACCGCAATTCGGCGACCGGCGCGCCTATCAGATGGATACGCCCAACGCCCGCGAGGCGTTGCGCGAAGCGCTGCTCGATCTCGATGAAGGCGCGGATTTCCTCATCGTCAAGCCGGCCCTCGCGTACATGGATCTCATCCGCGCGGTTCGCGAAATCTCCGACGTGCCGGTTGCGTGTTACAACGTGAGCGGCGAATATGCGATGGTCAAGGCCGCCGCCCAAAACGGCTGGATCGACGAAGCGCGCGTGGTGGATGAAACGCTCGCATGTTTCGTACGCGCGGGTGCCGACATCATCATCACCTACTTCGCGAAATCGTACGCGCAGCGTCACGCCCCCGCGCGCGCCTGATCCGCACCAGAAAGAACGACGATATATGAACCGCGAGCGTAGCTCCGCCGCTTTCGAACGTGCCCGCGCCGTCATTCCGGGCGGCGTCAATTCGACCGTGCGCGCCTTTAAGGGCGTCGGCGGCACGCCCGTCTTTATCGATTCGGCGAAGGGCTGTATGCTGACCGACGTCGACGGCAATACCTACATCGATTATGTGATGTCGTGGGGTCCGTTGATCCTCGGCCACGCGGCGGAGCCCGTGATCCGGGCGGTCCGTGAAGCGGCGCTGCGCGGCACGTCCTACGGCGCACCGACCGATGTGGAGAGCGATCTCGCCGAACTCGTCGTCGCGATGCTGCCGAGCGCGGAGAAGGTGCGCTTCTGCTCGAGCGGCAGCGAGGCGACGACCTTCGCGCTGCGGCTCGCGCGCGGGGTGACGGGCCGCGATACGGTCGTGAAGTTCGCCGGCTGCTATCACGGCAGCGTCGATGCGTTCCTGGTGTCGGCGGGTTCGAGCGCGCTGACGATCGGCGTGCCCGATTCGGCGGGCGTTCCGAAGAACACGGTCGCCGATACCCTCGTCGTGCCGTACAACGATCCCGACGCCCTCGCCGCGACCTTCGCCGCGCGCGGCCGCGATATCGCAGCCGTCATCGTCGAGCCGTACGTCGGCAACATGGGTTTCGTTTTGCCGCGGCCGGGGTTCCTCGCGTGCATTCGCGAGCTCTGCACGAAGCACGGCGCGCTGCTGATCTTCGATGAAGTGATGACGGGCTTTCGGGTGGCGCCGGGCGGCGTGCAAGAGCGCGAGAACATCGCACCCGATATCACGACCCTCGGCAAGATCATCGGCGGCGGCCTGCCCGTAGGCGCGGTCGCGGGACCCGCCGTGCTGCTCGACCAGTTCACGCCCGACGGCCACGTCTTTCAAGCGGGCACGCTCTCGGGCAACCCGCTCGCGATGGCGGCGGGCGTCGCGACGCTGCAGGCGCTTCGGGAACCGGGCGTCTATCCGCGGCTCGAAGCCGCCGCCGCACGCTACGTCGAGGGGCTCGATACGGTCTTTTCCAAGCACGGCATCCCGCATCAGACGAACTACCGCGGCGCGATGGTGGGCTTCTTCTTTACGGACGAACCCGTCGTCGATCTGGCGACGGCGAAGCTTTCGGATGCCGAATTCTACGCGCGGTTCTTTCACGCGATGCTCGATCGCGGCGTGTACTTGGCGCCTTCACAATATGAAGCGGGGTTCCTGAGCCTCGCCCACGACGACGCGGCGATCGACCGTACGATCGCCGCCGCCGACGATGCGCTCGCGGGACTGCTTGCGGCGTCCAACTTCTAGGCGAGCGACCCGGCGGAACGCGGGCTCGGAGTAACCCGTTCCGGCGTTGATAAGCGTGTGAAAGCGTGGTAGTAAGAGAGGCAATGGTTTCCGGTGACATCGCGCACAACGCAAGCGCTCAAAGTATGGCAGTGTTGCTCTCAAGGAATCCGCCGGTCAAGGCGCGGGTCTTTCTGCTTTCGCTGACCAGGGAGCCATCATGCCGCTAGTCTGCCTCGGACTCTCGCACAATACAGCACCCGTAGACGTGCGCGAGCGGCATGCGTTCCCCGCTTCCCGGATGAGCGAGTCGCTCATCGCCTTACGCGACTACGAGATGGTTCGTGAAGCGGTCATGCTGTCGACCTGCGGCCGGCTCGAGATCTACGCGGAACTCGAAGATTACGAAGCGGGCGTGGCTCAGCTGCGCACCTTCCTCAAGAATTTCCGTCACGGCGACGTGACGCACGACATGTCGTCGTACATGTATACGCTGCTCGGCTCGCAAGCGACGGACCACTTGTTCCGCGTCGCGACGGGCCTCGATTCCATGTTGATCGGCGAAGCCGAGATCCTCGGCCAAGTCAAAGACGCGTACATCCAGGCGCAAAAAGCGCGTTCTCTCGGCAAGACGCTGCACGCGTTGTTCCGCGAAGCGCTCAACGCGGGCAAAGAAGCGCGCTCGACCACGCGCATCGGCGGCGATTCCGTTAGCGTCGCGACGGCCGCGATCGACCTCGTCAAGCAGCAACTCGGTACCCTCACCGGCAAAACCGTTCTCGTGATCGGCGCGGGCAAAATGGGGTCGCTCGCCGCGAAGCGCTTACGTTTGGAAGGTTGCTCGGAGTTACTCGTCGCGAACCGCTCGCAAGCCAAAGCGCGCGAGATCGTCGAGACGCTCGGCGTGGGCACCGCGGTCGAACTTCCCGGGCTCGTCGACGCCATGAAGCGTTCCGACATCGTCGTCACGTCCACGGGCGCCTCGCACTTCATTCTGACTCCGGGTAACGTTGCGGAAGCGATGCTCGCGCGTCCGGACCGCCCGCTCTTCGTCGTCGATATTGCCGTTCCGCGCGACGCCGATCCCGAGATCGCCCGCATACCGGGCGTCTTCGTCGCCGACATCGACCGGCTCAAGGGTATCGTCGATCACACGCTCGAGCATCGGCGCGAAGCGATTCCGCTGGTCGAAGAAATCATCGGCGAACATGCGGAGCGCTTCGCCCGCTGGTATCAATCGCGCGTTGCGATTCCCGTCGTGAGTTCGCTCGTGCAAAAGGCCGAAGCGATTCGCGATAGCGAGATCGAGCGGCTCTTCTCGCGGTGTCCGGAACTGAGCGAACGCGAGCGGATGCTCGTGACGGGCGCCTCGCTCACGATCGTCTCCAAGCTCTTGCATAACGCCGTAACGAAGCTGCGCGATCGTGCCACGCAGAACGAAGCGGAGGCGACGAACTTCGCGACGCTCCTCGACGAACTCTTCGATCTGCGCGTGCGGTCGGAGCGCGCCGTCGCGGTGCGGCGCGTGGCGACGCATGCCTTCGAGGCAGATCTCGCGGAGTGAGCGAAGCCCGGCCCCGCGGTAAAGTTTGGCTCGTCGGCGCGGGCCCGGGAGATCCAGGTTTACTAACGGTTAAAGCGGCGCGCGCGCTCGCCGCCTGCGACGTTCTCGTTTACGATTACCTCGCATCGCCCGCGATCGTATCGCTCGCATCGGCGGATTGCGAAAAGATTTACGTCGGTAAAAAAGCCGGCGCCCATACGCTCACGCAAGATGAGATAACCGCCCTCATCGTGCGACTCGGCCTCGAAGGTCGGCGCGTGGTGCGGCTCAAGGGCGGCGACGTATTCGTCTTCGCGCGTGGCGGCGAAGAAGCGGCCGAGTTACGGCGCGCGGGTGTGGCGTTCGAAATTATTCCCGGAATAACGTCGGCCATCGCGGCACCCGCGTATGCCGGTATTCCGGTAACGCATCGCGATCACAACACGTCGTTCACCATCGCGACGGGACACGAAGATCCGACCAAGGGCTTCTCATCGCTCGATTTCGCGAAACTCGCGAACCCGTCGCAAACGCTTATTTTTCTCATGGCGATGGGCAGTTTGCGCGGTATCGTCGAGCGGTTGCGCGCGAACGGCATGCCGGGCGATCTACCCGTCGGAATCGTGCGCGAAGGTACGAAGCCGACGCAAGAGACGCTCGTCGGGACGCTGGAGACGATCGTTGCGGATGTCGAGCGCACGCGCTTCGCCGCACCCGCGATCGTCGTGATCGGTAACGTCGTGCGCGAACGCGAAGAGATCCGCTGGTTCGATAATGGTCCGCTCTTCGGGAAACGCGTACTCGTTACGCGACCTCGCGGCCAAGCGGAGGAATTCGCGGCCGCCCTTTGGGAAGCGGGCGCGGAGCCCGTGCTCGCGCCGACGATCGAGATCGGGCCGCCCGACGATGTTGATGCCGCGCGGAGTGCGGCGAACGCGCTCGGCACGTATGCCTGGGTCGTGTTCACGAGTCGTAACGGCGTCGATGCGTGTTTCGATTTGCTCGCGAAGGGGGGCGGCGATGCGCGCCGGTTCGGCGGAGCGAAGGTCGCCGCGATTGGTTCTAAAACGGCGCAGCGTTTGCGCGATTTCGGGATTGCGGCCGACTTCGTGCCCCCCACGTTCGTTGCGGAATCCGTGACGGCGGGACTGCTCGAGCGCACGCAGGCGGGAGATCGCGTGCTGCTCTTCGGCGCGCAAGAGACGCGCGACGTTATCGCGGGGCCTCTGCGCGATGCGGCTCGCCCGACGGACGTCGTCGCCGCGTACAAGACGACTCACGTGCAAGCCGGCGGCGTTGCCGATGTTGCCGAGACGTGCGACGTTTGGACGTTCGCGAGCGCGAGCAGCGTACGCGCCTTTCTCGAACTCGTGCCGGGCGCCGTCGACCTCGCACAAGATAAGCTCGTCGCGTGCATCGGCCCCGTAACGGCCGAAGCGGCACGGGAAGCGGGTTTGGAGCCGGACATCGTCGCGCAAACGGCGACCGTCGAAGGACTGCTCGACGCGATGGAACGAGCGGTTGCCCTGACCTAACGTGAATCGCTTCGCGCTCGGCGCAGCGTTTGCCGCGCCGATCGCCGTCGCTGCGTATCGTGCGAAGAGCCTGACGGCCGGCGGAGCGCTCGCGGCCGTGGGCGTCGGTGCGGTGACGTTCGGGAGCCTCGGCTTGCCCGGCGCGGGCGTGCTGATGACGTTCTTCGTGACGTCGGTCGCGCTATCGCGCGTCGGCCGCGCGCGTAAGCGTGCCGTGCTCGTCGACGTCGAAAAAGCGTCGGCGCGCGATGCGGCGCAAGTGCTCGCGAACGGCGGCGTCGCGGCGCTTTGTGCGGCTCTCTCGCGCACGGGCGACTCGCGTTATATCGATGCATTCGCGGGCGCGTTCGCGGCTGCCGCCGCCGACACGTGGGGGACGGAAATCGGCACGCTCGCACGGCGGCGTCCGCGCTCGATCTTGACGTTCCAACCCATCGCAACGGGCCTCTCGGGCGGCGTGACGCCGCTCGGACTTTACGCGCAAGGCGCGGGCGCGTTGCTCGTATCGTTTGCGGCATCGACGTTTTTAAAGCGAAGCGCGTTCGCCGCGTTCGTGCTCGCCGGAATAACCGGAGCGCTCGTCGATTCGATCGTCGGCGCGTCGCTGCAGACGCTACGCTGGTGCGCTGGCTGCGATCGTGCGACCGAGCGCGCGACGCACGAGTGCGGCGCGAAAACGACGCTGGTGCGCGGCATTCCGGGCTTCGGAAACGATTTCGTTAATCTCACGGCCACGTGTACCGGTGCCTTCGTGGCATACGCGATGGGCCGGGCGTAGCGAACGACCGAACGGCCGCCGGCGGCGTGCCGCAACAATTCGTACTTCGCAAGCTGGCGCGAATTTTGGCGATTGGATAGTTACATGCCCGCCCGGGTCGCCACGCCGATAGTTTCCAACAGCAGAAAGCCCTGGCGCTAATCGCGAGCCCACTCCATCCAGGTCGGCGGAAGCTCGAGCGCCTTAAAGACGCCCGAGCCTTATTCTATCGCGAGGTCCGCGAACGTCGACTGAGACATCGGCACCTCTGACAGGGCCAAATTGGTCGTTGCCGCGTGCCGAGATTGCCGGTTTAGTTCGGCAGCAGGACCGTGTCGATTACGTGAATGACGCCGTTCTCACATGCGATATCGGCCGCGATTACGTTCGAATCGTTAATCTTGACGCCGCCATTGGCGTGGATGTGAACGTTCGTTCCCTCGACCGTTTTTGCGTCGTGTAGTTTCGCGACGTCGGCTGCCGTGATGTTTCCCGAAACGACGTGATACGTGAGAATTTTCGTGAGTTTCGGAATATCGGCGAGCAGCGAATCGACCGTTCCGGCCGGCAGTTTCGCGAACGCCTCGTCATTGGGCGCGAACACCGTGAAAGGCCCTGGTCCGGAGAGCGTCTCGCCGAGGCCTGCGGCGGTAACAGCAGCGGTTAGCGTTTTGAATGTGCCGGCCGCTATGGCCGTCTGAACGATATTAGGCATTTGTACCCCTTAGATGCGCTGCAATTGTTTGCAGCCGCAGCATTGACGCGCGTCGGGCGAAGTTCGTTCCGCCCGAATGGCGCCCGATCAACGCGTCGCACGCCTCGGTCCGAGTGACGACCCGCCTCGCGGCGAATCGCGAGCGCGAGAAGTCGGCTCGTCGAAACCGCCCTGCCGACACGACCGCCGCACCTTACGGCACAGGTGTGCAATAGCGACAGAGGCGGCGTCAGCTCCGTCCAGATCATCCGATGCCGCACGGGTTACCGATGCGTCGATTAGCGCCTCCGCGCGTCACTCGGCCAAGCGAAAAAGCCTACCGTGTGCCACGCGCTTTGCGGCGTCGTTAAAGGCCTTTTATTTTACAGCGGCCTGCTTGCCGTACTTCTTTTCGAGATACGGGATAATCTCGTCGTCGTCGGCCGACTTATAATCGCCGTCGATTAAAACCGGAATGCCGGTTTGGCCCGAAACGGTCTGAACTTCACCGCGCTCCGCATGCGAACGCGGCACGTTGACGAGTTTGTAATCGAGCAGCAGGTCCGTCAATTTCGCCCGCACGCGCGCGCAATACGGGCACCATTCGGCTTGATAGAGTACGATGTCGGTTGCTTGTCCCATGGATAGCCCTTTCCCGGATCGGTCGTTTACTTACCCGCTCGCAATAACGGCGCCGGTCGTTTCCCAGAGACCGATCGAGGAGCCCACCCAGGAGCGATCGCGGTTGTAATCGACGCCGCTCATCTCCCCGCGTGAGAGGCGGCAGAGATTGATCGCCGGTACGAGCGTCGTTTCGTCGTCGGGCCGCACGAGCAACACGCGTAGTTCCACTTTTACCGGATCGCCGTCGGGAGCTACGAACGCTGCGGCATACGAAATCTTCTCTTGCAAACACCAGCGATCGCGCTCGGCCGCCGGGATGGCGGCGATATCGGCCTCCGTCGGGCCGACGTTAACGCCCGCTCCCGCATACGAAAACAGCGGCTTGAGAACGTAGTTTCGGAGCTTCCGGGCGCTCGCGCCGTCGCATTCGGAAAGCCGTTTGGTTTTTGGGACGCTCGGGTGATCGAGATACGGCAACGACGCCTTCGACCAGTGCCAGAACCAGGCGGGATGCGGCGCCCACGTAACGTTCGATTCGCGCAGATCGAACGAGAGGGAGAAGTCGGGCCGCTCGAGTTCGTCGCCGACGATACGGTTGTAGATACGAGCGACGGGAAGTTCATGCCCGTCCGCGTTACGCCGATAGAGCCGGCCGCGCCGCAGATATAGCGCGCGCGGGTCGCACGCCTCGATTCCGAATAGGAGGCGCGTCGCGGCGAAATCGCAGTACGTCTTCTGCCGCTCGGGTTCGCGATCGACGAGCACGACCTCGGCCGGATCTTCGTCTCCCACGATCGCTCGCCGCGAGAGTTCGAGAAAGCTCGGCCCATCGAGGCCGCCGTGCCAACACGACCACTCCGTGCCCGGCCAAATCGTTTCGAGTTCTCGCACCCACGCGTCGCGCTGCACGTTCTCGAAGGCGAGCAGCGACGGAAAGCCTTGCAACTCGACGACGCGTGGCTCGAGGCGGCCGTCGTCGCCCCGTTCGATACCGAAATCGACGACGGCGAACTGCGGCATTATGCCGCGCCGCTCCGCATCGAAGCGCGCCGGAACGGCCGTCCGCATCGCTTCGAGCCGCCCGGGTTCCGCGAGCTGTGCGACGATCTCGGTCGCCGCCCGTTCGCAACGCCGAACCAGATCCGGCGGCAAGAAAACGGGCGTCTCCGCAAGCCGGAAACCCGCCTCGCAACCGAGGCGGTCGCGAAGGTTGCGCGCATACCGCTCGAATCGCTCCGGCGCGTATGCAGCGTTGTAAGCCGCTCGAAAGCGCGGCTCCAACCGGCTAAGCTGCGGCGCGCAACATGGCGGCGAGCCGCTCGTGAACCAAATCCGCGAATACGACGCGCCCGACGCGCAACCGTTCTTCTCGGCGATCGTCGCGCAGAACCGGCAGAATCCGAGCGCGCTGCTTATACACCTCCGACGTCATGGCGCCGGAGGCCAAGAGGCGCTTGAGAATCGCGGCGATACGCTCGGGAGAACCGATCTCCGGGTGGCTATTGACCGCGAAGAAACGTGGACGCCCGCCGGGCTCGCGCGCGACTTCGAGCATCGTGAGCGCGTCGCCCGGTCCGTCGCCCACGAGCGTCGACTCGAATGCGATCGGCACGACACCGAGCGGCGCGGGCGACTGCGGAATGAGATCGTAATAGCGCGAGTCGAGTACCGGAACGCCGCCCGAGGCCGGGCTCGCCGCTGCGAGACTCGAGAAATACGGATGGGCGAGCGCTTCGGACGTGAGGATATTCGTACCGACGCCGCTGCGTGGACCGCCCTTCTCCACACCGCGCAGAAACGGTTGCGCCGCGCCCGACCAGCGGCAGACCAGTCCGAACGAATGGCAAACGCCGAAGAAAGCGGCCTGCGGATCGCCCGCGATATCTTCAAATAGCCGAAACAGCGGCGCCTCCCACGCCGGGTCCTCGACGATCTCGACGGCCCCCATTTCCGCCGTATTTTGGCGCGGGTCGAGGTGCCCGGGGCCGCCCGTGCCGAGGTACAGCGCGTGGCGCCCGGCGCGATGCTCGGGCACGGCCAGCCCATCGCGGACGGCATAAGAGAGCACCCGGATACGGCGGCCCGTGCGCTGCAGGTCGTCGTCCAGAGCGAGCGCGGCGTCGCGCACGATATCGACGATCGCGTCGTGCCCGACGTTGGCGAAGCCCGCGTTCATGTCTAAGAGCGCGACGTCGAGGCTGCCGGCGTCGGCCGCCGGGCAGTCGCCCGGCTCGTCGATGCGCACGGTATCGAAGCGGGCGTTCGCGATAGGTGTAGAGGCGTTACGCAATCGGGACCCCGGCTTCCGTCTCCTCGATCGTATAACGTACCACCGACTCCAAGCTACCCGTCTCGGTGTATACTTGAAGCTGGCGATCGGCGCCGGTGCGCCGGCGCAAGATCTCGTAGACGTAGAGTATTTCGTCCTTCACGCCGAGCTCGTTTACGACATCGTCGACGAATTCGAGTAATTCGACGAGGAGGTCGGCTGTGGGGA
>CAXTIY010000044.1:0-14115 GCA_964244215.1 uncultured bacterium | reverse complement strand
CGCTATTCCTCGCCGAGGCGATCGAATTTGCCGCAAGCATCGCGGAACGTAGCGGCGACGCCGAGTGCGGGTCGCGTTTGTACGGCTTTGCCGATGCGGGTTTCCGCAAACTTGCCCATAAACGGAACGCGCTCTCGGAGCGATGCTCGGAATCCCTCGTGCGCTCGCTAATGCAGACGCTCGGCGCGAGCGAACTCGGGCGGCTCGTAGCAGAGGGTGAAGAGCTTTCGGAGGATCGCGCGCTCACGGAGGCGCTCCAAGTCTAAGGCGGTTCGCTAATCTATCGCGTCGGCGCGACTGTGGGCGAGGCTAGCGGTAAGCGTACGTGCGGGTGCGGTAACTGCAGGTGATGACGGTGCGCGTAATGCTGTGCGGGCGCCACGATATGATCTTGCACGTAACTAGAAACGGCATCACCGCCGAAGGCGAGTGCGGCGCAGATGGGAACGGTAACGATGCACATCGTGTAAATCTGTCGCCACATCGGAACGCGTAGCGCCGCTGCCGCCTGCGTCGCGATCGTACCGCCCATGCCGGGAATCGCGCGCACGACGATGAGGAACATCGGCGAGCCGACTTCGTACCGCCGGATCCACTTCGGCAACTTCTCTACTTGCTCTTCGATGTTGAGAAGCTTCGAGGTGCGCAGGGCCACGAGGTAACCGAGGATCGCAGCGAGCACGAGCCCGGCCGTGTTCACCGCCGTGCCGATCCACGGCCCGAATAGCACGCCGTTCGATACGGCCAGAGCATCGGTAACGGAGAACGGTGCCGAGGCCACGACCGCAAAGATGACGATCGCGGCGGGTATGCCGAAGGGCCCGAGCGTTTCGAGAAGGTGATCGACATACGGCTTATTTCCGACGACGAACGCAGCGAGTGCGAACGACGCTACGAAGATAGCGATCGCTTCGATGCGCCGTAAGAGCACCTTCGCTACGGTGCCTTAATAATTGCGGGGGTCGCATTCGTGCGTTCGAATGAAGCACCGGCGGCGAAGCGAACGAAAAGTTGTCCTCCGCTCGCGAGCGGAAAGACGGCCATGCGAATACGACCACGATCGAATGGAACGTACGCGGTCGCACCGCGGCAACCGTATGCCGCCGCGCGTTCGCCCGCGGCGGCTTGGCGATGTTCCGACGAGTTCTTCGGCGTGAGAAGATAGGAAAGCAGCAGCTGCGTCCCGCGCCGATGCACGATATGCAACGTCGGCGGGGCGCAACCGTTCGCCGTTTCGGCGTAAACCGTAATGAGGTCGCCGTTACGCAGTGCGATCGTACCGCAGACGTCGGCCGTCGCGCACACGACCTCCGCGTGCGCGGTCGCTCCGTCGATATACTTGTAATCGGAGCTATACGATGTGTCGGCTTTTGCAGCGGAGCCATCGATTAGCGCGATTGCGACGCAGGTAATCAGGGTCGCTACTAAGCGGCGTAGCAGCCCTTTTCGGGGAGAATGAGCGTACATCGTGGTCTGGGCCCTCCGGCACGGCGGGACGGCGGCCGGCGCGTAATGTCCTACGCGGTGATGCTTACGGCACCTGCCGCATGAGAATTCGGAGGTATCTCGGTCCCGCGAGTACCAACTCGCGCATACGCGTTCGTAGAGAGGAAGCGACCGTTATTAAAAGCGCCGCGCTCAGCGTTGCCGTGGGTCTGTTATCGGTCCTGCTATCGGTCGGTTCCGTCGCTACGTCCGCCCTCGCTTGGGGCTACACGGGGCACGTGCTCATCAACGGCGTCGCGGCCGCTGCGTTGCCGGACGAAATCCCAGACTTCATGCGCACTCCGAGTGCGATCGCTTTTATCGGCGAGCTCGGCCCCGAACTCGATCGCTCGAAGGACGCGGGAAAATCGCACGATGCCGATCGAGACCCGGGGCATTATCTCGATCTCGGCGACGACGGCACGATCGGAAGCGGACCGCCGCTCTCGGCTTTGCCGCCCACGAGAGAGAGCTACGACAGCGCGCTTCGCGCCGTCGGTAGCGACCAGTATCGCATGGGATTTCTGCCGTATGCGATGGTCGACGGCTGGCAACAAGTACGCGAAGACTTTGCTTACTGGCGCTACGACGATCTGGGTGCGCGTTCGGCAATATCGCCGGATGACCGCGCATGGTTCCTAAACGATCGCAATCATCGCGAGGCGCTGACGATTCGCGACGTCGGCGTGTGGGGTCACTATGTAGGCGACGGCAGTCAACCACTGCATGTAACCGTCCATTACAACGGGTGGGGATCGTATCCGAACCCGCATGCTTATTCGCTCGATAAGACGTTGCACGCGCGCTTCGAGGGGGCGTTCGTCCGGGCGCATGTCGATGCAGCGGGCATAAGCAAGATGCTCGTGCCGTTTCGCGCGATGGACGGTTCGATCGAACGAGAAGTCGCGCGCTATCTGGCGATGACCAATAGCGAAGTGACTCCGCTCTACGAGATCGAAGCGCACGGTGGTTTCGCCGCGGCTTCACCGCTTGCCGTAACGTTCGCGACCGCGTGCGTTGCAAACGGCGCGAGCGAATTGCGCGATCTCATCGTCGATGCTTGGCGATCGAGCGCGACGGCGACCGTCGGTTATCCGGCCGTGCATATGGAAGACGTGCTATCCGGGCACGTCGCGCCCGACCGGCGTGCCATCGGTAGCGATTAGCGCGGGTTACGATGGCCGACGTAGAGATCGATCGCATCCGCGCGCTGCTCGCCTCCACTCCCCGCGCGAAGGAACTTGGAGAACGGCGCAAACGCCTCGACGTGCTCGGCGAATCATCGCCGCTGCCCTCGGACGTGCGTACCCTCGCCGCCGATGCGGGTGGCGTTGCGGCGGAGTGGACGTGGACGCCGCTCGCCGACCCAAATCGCGTGCTGCTCTATCTTCATGGTGGCGGCTACATGGCGGGATCGATTAGGAGTCATCGCGCGCTGGTGGCCGAAGCCGGCCGTCGGGCTCGCGCGCGAACGCTCGCGCTCGAATACCGGCTGGCGCCCGAACACCCCTACCCTGCGGCCGTGCAAGACGCGCTGGCCGGATACTGCTATCTGTTGTCGACGGATATCGATCCCAGAGATATCGTCGTGGGGGGCGATAGTGCGGGCGGCGGTTTAACGCTCGCCCTCTTGCTGTCGCTACGCGACGCGCATCTCCCGTTACCGGGTCGTGCGTGGTGCATATCGCCGTGGGTCGATTTAGCGATGACGGGGCCGAGCTTCGTGACGAAGGCTGCGGTCGATCCGATCATCCAGAAAGGCTATCTTAGCGAACTCGCGACCGCGTATCTCGGCGTAACGAGCGCACGCGATCCACTCGTCTCGCCGTTGTATGCCGATCTGCGCGGCCTACCGCCGATCTTCATTCAAGTAGGCTCGGCCGAGACGCTCCTCGACGATTCGGTGCGACTCGCGGGCGCGCTCGGTGAGGCCGACGTCGCGGTACAACTAGAAATATATCCCGATATGATCCACGTCTGGCCGCTCTTTTTCGGAAGCGTAGCCGCCGGCAGAAGAGCGCTCGCCGCTGCGGGACGCTTCATGCATGACGGAGAGTGAAGCGGCCCATGGCGCGAGCGTCCGGCTCGGAATAGATATCGGTGGGACGTTCACCGATCTCGTAGCCCGTCGCGATGACGGCAGCCTCGTTCGTATCAAGGTCGGCTCGACCCCGCGTGCGCCCGAACGAGGCTTGCTCGCCGCGTTACGTCTGTTACTCGCCGAAGTCGAGCCGGCGTCGATCGAACTCGTGGCACACGCGAGTACGATCGCGACGAACGCGCTTCTCGGCCAAGCGAATCTCGAGTTGCCGCGCGTCGCCTTCATCACGACCGAAGGGTTCCGCGACGTGCTCGAGATCGGTCGCCAAAATCGAAGCGCGATCTACGACCTCAACGTAACGCGCCCGCGTCCGCTCGCGGCGCGTGAAGATCGGCTCGTCGTACGCGAACGTATGACGTTCGAAGGCAAAACGCTCGTGCCGCTCGATGCGCAGAGCGTTGCGGCCGCCGTCGCTACGGTCCGTGAGCGCGGTATCCGCGCGGTCGCCGTCGGTCTGTTGCATGCCGATATCGACGGCACGCACGAGCGAGCGATTCGCGATGCGCTGGTGGCCGCGATCGACTCCGTCGACGTTTCTATTTCTTCGGAGATCGATCCGCAATACCGCGAATTCGAGCGCTTCTCGACGACGGTCGTCAATGCGGCGCTCTCGCCGATCGTGCGCGCGTATCTCGAGCGTGTCGGCAGCGGTATCCGCGCGCTCGGAGTACTCGCACCCGTCTTCGTCATGCGCTCCGACGGCGGCATGACGGCGCTCGAGCACGCCGGCCGGCGTCCCGCAAGCCTTATCGAAAGCGGGCCCGCGAGTGGCGTGATCGCAGCGGCGTTTCTCGGGCGCGCGCTCGGTTTGGATAAGGTCCTTTCGTTCGATATGGGCGGCACCACGGCGAAAGCCGGGACGGTCTTCGCTTCGCGTCCGGAGATTAGCGCGTCGTTCGAAGCGGCGGGGTCCACGCACAGCGGGCGCTCCGTGCGCGGCAGCGGCTACCCCGTGCGTTTCCCGTTCGTCGATCTTGCGGAAGTGAGCGCGGGCGGCGGGACGATTGCGTGGCTCGACGCGGCGGGCACGCTCCGTGTCGGTCCGTTCTCGGCCGGTGCCGATCCCGGACCGGCTTGTTATGGGACGGGCGACCGGCCGACGGTGACCGATGCGAACGTGATACTCGGGCGGCTCAATCCCGAAGCGTTGCTCGGCGGCGCATTCCCGATCGACGCTGCGCGCGCGGATAGCGCCGTCGTATCGGTCGCGGCACCGATGGCCGGCGACGTAGGACGAACCGCGGCCGGTATCGTGGCGCTCGTCGATGCGGCGATGGCGAAGGTGCTGCGCATCGTATCGGTGGAGCGCGGTTACGACCCGCGCGATTTTACGTTGATCGCATTCGGCGGCGGCGGTCCTCTGCACGCGTGCGCCGTTGCGGACGACATCGGCGTGACGCGCATCGTCGTCCCCTCACACCCGGGCGTCTTCTCGGCGTTCGGATTGCTCGCGGCCGACGTGCGGGACGTTGCGGTGCGCTCGATCGTCGCGCCGGCGGACGCGACTACGTGGCTTCGCGTGCGAGACGTGTTCGCGCATTTAACGCAACTCGGCGACGCTGCGCTAGCGCAGCAGGCGGTACCGGTTGCAGCGCGAGCGTTCGTGCGTGAAGTCGATTTGCGCTACGTCGGTCAATCGACGGAGCTCGCGACGAGCGATTGTAAAACGCTAGAGGACGCCGTCGAAGCGTTCCACCTCCGGCACGAGCAACGCTACGGCTTCTGCACGCGCGACGAACCCGTCGAGATCGTGACGGCGCGCGTCATCGCTATCGGCACGACGCCGAAGCCGCACATGGTGCCGGCCGATGTCGGCACTGCTCGTCCGCCTCATGCAGGCGCGCTGCTCGAACGGCGACTTGCATACGACGGTGCCCGCTTCGTCGAGACGCCCGTGTACGCGCGCGAGTCGCTCGAAGGCGGCAATGCTTTCGACGGTCCGGCCGTGGTGGAACAGTACGATGCCACGACGTACGTCGCGCCGGGTTGGTCGGCGCGGATCGACGCGATCGCGAATCTCGTGCTGGAGCGAATATAATGGCGCTCGACCCGATTACGGCCGAGCTCGTCGCATCGGCGCTCGTGTATGCGAGCGAAGAGATGGGCATCGCCGTCCGCGACGCCGCGTATTCGCCGAATATTAAAGAGCGTCTCGATCACTCATGCGCGCTATTCGACGCGCGGGCCGAGCTCGTCGCACAAGCGGAGCACATTCCCGTTCATCTCGGTTCGTTGCCGTGGGGTTTGCGCCGCACGCTCGCGTGGCTCGCGGAACGCGGGCGCACGCTCGCACCGGGCGAGATGCTCGTGGTCAACGATCCGTATCTTTCGGGCACGCATCTCAACGACGTCACGCTGCTGCGAGGCATCTTTTTCGAAGGACGCTTAATCGGTTATGCGGCGAATAAGGCGCATCACACGGACGTCGGCGGGAGCGCCCCGGGCTCCATGCCGCCCGACGCGCGCGACCTTTTTGCCGAAGGTTGCGTTATTCCGCCGACCGTGCTCGTGCGCGACGACCGCATCGTCGACGAAACGGTCGAACTCATGCAGTCGAATTCGCGCACACCCAAGGCGCGAGCGGGCGACTTGCGCGCGCAAATCGCAGGCAACTTCGTGGGCGAGCGGCGTTTTCTCGAACTCTTGCGACGGTACGGGATGGACGTCGTCGATGCGGCGCTTGCGAAGGCAATCTCGGATGGCGAACGGCGAACGCGAGCGGCGCTGCGCGAACTGCCCGACGGAGTAATCGAGCACGAAGACGTGATGGAAGACGAGCGCGGCGAGCCGAGCATCGTGTTACGGCTTCGCCTCGAGAAGCGCGGCGAATCCCTCGCACTCGATTACACGGGGACGGCGCCGCAACGCGAGATGCCGCTCAACGCCGTGTATGGCGTGACGCTCTCCGGCGTATTTTACGCGGTCCGCGCGGTAACGGATCCGCATATCCCGATGAACGATGGATCGTTTCGTCCCATCACCGTATTCGTGCCGGAGGGAACGTTGCTCAATCCGCGCCGTCCGGCGCCGGTTAGTGCGGGCAACGTCGAAACCTCGATGCGTAACGCCGATCTCGTACTCGGAGCCTTCGCTCGCCTCGCGCCGGGCCGCGTTCCGGCGCAGAGCGGCGGATCGATGAATAATGTGTTGATCGGCGGCATCGACCGAAGTGGCCGCTCCTGGGCGTTCTACGAGACGAACGGCTGTGGGATGGGTGCGCGGCCTTCGGCGGACGGCATCGACGCGATCCACGCTCACATGACCAATACGCTAAACACACCGGTCGAAGCGATCGAACGCGATCTACCGCTGCGTATTGCGGCGTACGAGTTCGCGGCGCAGAGTAGCGGTGCCGGTCGATTCCGCGGTGGGGCAGGTCTCGTGCGCGCGTTCACGCTCACCGACGGCACGGCCACGGCGTCGCTGCTTGCGGAACGGCATGCGGTCCGTCCGCGCGGTACGCAAGGCGGCGACGATGGGGGGTGCGGGAGCCATGCGATTAGGACGGCGGACGGTGCAATGTCGAAGCTCCCTGCAAAAGCGAGCGTTCGACTGAGTGCCGGCGACACGATCGTCGTTACGACGGCGGGCGGCGGCGGCTATGGACATCCGACCGAACGAACGTCCGAAGCGCGTCAACGAGACGAGCGTGATGAGATAGCTACGGCACCATAGCATATCGCATCGTATCGCAGAAAGCGGCATCTGCCCAAACGAGACGCGCTATTTGCGGGCGGCCGATGCGATCTTTAAGCGGATGCGTTAATGGCCGAGACCGACCTTAAAGCGATTCCATCGAGTCGATGTCTGCGATCGGTAACGAAATATCGTGGACGTCGCCATAGAAGTAGACCGAGAGCGCGCTCGAGCTAAGAATGTCGGTACGGAAGCTACCCGTGTGGACCGAGCCGTCGCACAGGCGAATACGAACGCGTCCGGTGGCTCGTGGCATGAAGTCATTGATCGGCATTGCCACAAACTACGCGTCGGGCGAGCGTATTTCCGTGCTCTGCGTCACGAACGAGATGAACTGTGACCGGCATCGCACGTATCGAAGCCGAGGGCTAGCCGGAAATAATGCTCCTACCAAGAAATGATGTGAGCGCATGCGATCGCTACTCGCGGAATTTTGAAGGCACGTCTGTTTCTCGTTCTCGTCGCTAGTGCGCTTATCGGGCTTGCCGGTTTCGCAAGCGCGCAGTCGCTCGAAACGCCGGCGCCACTCGCATCGCAATCCGCGTCCCCCGCATTGGAACCCTCACCTTCAGTCGTACCGGCACCACCCGTAGCCGTACCGGAACCAACGGTAACCGCAACGGCCGCATCCGAAACCGCGCCGGCATCTTCCGCACCCACCGTGCCCGCCTCCGAAGCACCGTCCCCGCTGCCATCCGCTTCATTGCCGCCCGCGGGGGTCATTCCCGGGGCGCTGTCGCTCGAGGTTACGGGTTCGCCCGCCGCAGACGGAACGTTCCTCGACGTGCAAATTCGGGCGGCCCTCGATCGGCTGATCCGTCCGACCTTGCGTTTTGGTGCGTCGATCGTCTATGGCCCGATCGTGCCTTGGCCGTTGCCCGCGTTAATCGTGGGCTCGCGTGCGGCGGTGAACGTGACGGTAACGATCGCGGGCACGGACGATAGCGCCCCCGTTACGGGCGTGACGGCCGTAACGCTTACGAACGTACCCGTCGTCCCGCTGGAACCGACGATTCTCTTCTTGAGCGATGACCCCGAATATCTCCGTGGCGAAGGCTTAGTGTTTCACGGAAACGTCGATGTTAATCGACCGGCTCGATTATATTATTACGAATCGGATCTTGGATTACCGCGCGACGTCGACGTTATCTTGACTGCTGCGGTTCCGTCGCGCGCTCAACTCATCGCCTCGGATTCTGGTCCCGATCGCGACGTCATGAGCGTGGGACACTCCGTCACGCGCGACTACTTACAATACCGGCGAGCGAATGAGGGTAGCGTCGTCGATATCGTTCCCGGTACGCCCCTTATCGTACGGCACGGTCTACTTCTTCAGAACGAATTGATCGCGGGCGCCGTCGACGTGCACGTTCTCGCCGGCGGCCCAGTAACGATCTCGGTCGTAGCGTCGCCCGCGGGTAGCCGGCCCGATGCGTATCTCAACGGTCCGCGCGTGCCTTTCGACGGTCACCGCAGGCACGGGCAATTCGATCTGACCGATTACGGAACGATAGCGAGATCCTACACGGTCGGCGGACCTCCCGTTGCGATTCAATACGGCAATCGCATGCCGACGCCGCATAATCTCGACCCGAGCGACGACGGCCGTAATTTTGGAGACTACGGTGTCGTCCGGCAGATTACGTTCATGCTCGACAATCCGACGGACGCGGCGCAGCACGTCTATCTGTATGAGAAGCCGCTCGCCGGGCCCGTTCGTAGCAGCTTCTTCGTCGACGGTCAACTTAGAGAGCTCGACTGCGTGCGGGCGGCACAATCGTATACCGTCATGACGTATCAACTCGCGCCGCACACCACGGGTGCGAGCACCACGGTTACGATGGCGGACGGCGGGTCGTACTATCCGCTCGAATTCGGCGTAACCGACGTGCAGCCGACACCCTACACGCCGCCGTACGGAGCGCCCGATAGTTGTACGCCGAGCACGACGTTGACCTCGCAAGGTACGACGGCGTCACATTAAACCGCAACGAACGGCTCTCTGAGTTCGAGCGATCGTTCCGCCATGAGCACCATCCGCTCGGCCCACGGCTCGAGCGCTTCGTGCCCGCGCAGGCCGTCGATCCATCGTTTTGGTAAAGCCGCGGCGCCATGCACCGCGCCGAGCATCGCTCCGACCATCGATGCGATCGTGTCGGTGTCGCGGCCGGAACCCGCGGCGATCCCGATTGCGGTCTCGATGTCGCCTGTGTAGAGCACGGCGATCGCATGTGCCGCACTTACGGTGTGCCAGCCGGCCATATCGACATCGCGCAGGTGCGCGGGGAGCCGCTCTCCTTTGCGAAGGTCGCGATGCGCGGCTTTCCAAGCCGCGACCATAACCGGTTCCGTTATCTCGGCAGGCAATTCGGTCGTCAGCTTTCCAGTATAGAAGCCGTCATGCGCGATTAGCGCGATCGTCTGCGCGGAAGCGACGGCGGCCGGATGCGGATGCGATAAGCGAGCTTGCGTCGCAGCGAACTTCGCGACGAATGCGCGGTCGGGAAAAAGTCCGCACACGTGAGCGCGCATCGCGGCGCCATTGCCGCCGGCGTTCCGATCGAGTCGCTCGAACGGCCCCGCACCGCTTTCGGCTGCGCGCAGCATCGCGATACATGCGCCGCCCGGACCGCCCTCCCAAAACATGCGCGAAGTCGGACCCGTGCCACGCGCGAGTGCGTCGCAGATCCCTCGGTGGAGCGCCACGATAGAAAGCGGCGGCGCTGCTTGCGCGAGGCTTTCGAGCAGCGCGATCGTCATCGCCGTATCGTCGGTCGGCAGACCCGCTGCGCGTGGATGCATGAGCGAGCCGGGAAGCGCTTCGCGATAATCTCGCACGATCGGTCCGCCGCTCTCCGACTCGATCTCCGCGCTCGGCACAAATTCGAAAGCCGCGCCGAGCGCGTCGCCGATCGCGCCACCGAGCAACGAGCCGAGAAAACGGTGTTCGATACCGGAAGGAAGCGCCCGCGGTTCGATATCGCCGAGCAGAGGCTCGACGATCGCCTTCTGTGCGTGTACGTGGCGCTCTTGCGCTTTGGTTTCGATCGTATTTCCACGGGCGGCACGCACGGTCGCCACGGCGTCGTTCGCGGGAACACCCAATTCGACGAGCAGACGCGCGGCGATCGTCCCGGTTCGGCCGAGGCCGGCGCGGCAGTGTAGGAGCACTTTGCCGCCCGAGCGTAATGCCGCGCGCGCCGACGCTCCGATTTCGTTCCAGGCCGTTTCGAAATCGGCGTCGGGCACGCCGCCGTCGCGAATCGGAAGATGAACCCACTCGATGTGTTCGGTCATCGCAAACGCACGCAACCTCACTGGGAAATCGGCAACGCCGAGTAGCGCAAATTCGAAATCTTCCACGAGGCTAACGATTATCGCCGGATGCCACTTGCGAACGACGCCCAAATCCGCGTCGAGGTCGCGTTGCCAAGGCGCGAACGTGGAAAGCTGGTCGCTCCGGCCCGGGAAGAGCGTCATCCCGATCTCCCCGCCGCTGGCGGGCACGCGGGCGACGCCGATTTGCAGAGGGTGTGTGATGCTCGTGCGCGCTCTCATCGTGTCTTGCTTCGGCCGTTCGTTTTAACGTGTGAGTTGCGGAAGCGTACCGCCGTCGGAAAGCGTCTCGAGTACCGCGTCACCGGAGACGATGCGAAACAGCCTTGGATAGTATTCTTCCGCACTCGAATGCGCGAGGCCGAGAAGATTACGGGCGACCTGTGAATCGATGTGTTCTGCGCGATATTCGATTTCGAGCATGAGGCCCTCGCTCTTGACGAACTTCCCGAGCGCCATCATATGATTCGCGCTCATCGCCGTTTCCAGAAGTTCGGCGCGCAACAGCGCCGCTTGCGGAATTTCGCACACATACGTGAAGATGTGTAACCAATCACTCGAAAGGTTGAGATAGAAGCTCCAGTCGCGCGTGCGACCGGTGTACATGACGAGACGCCGCGTCGCGTCGAGCCGGGTCGAACTGATGCCCGCTTCTTTGAGAAGCGCTTTGAGGCGTAAACCGTTACTCGGGACTTGCTCATCGCTCATGCGATTACTCTACTGCATTGCCACGTCGCACGTGTGGCATCTGGTAAACGTCAAGCTACAATGCAGCCGGTTCGAGCGCCAACACGCGACGACGCTCGAGTTCGCACCGTGCGGTAAAGTGGACGTCCTTCGACGGAGATGCGGCTTCGAAAACGAGCCATCGCAGATAGTCGCCCGGCACCTCCGCGAGCGCGCGCCCCCGATGACGGCCGAACGTGAATGCGGGCAACAAGCGCGGCGCGAGCGTCCGATCGATCGCGTGCAACACGTCGTCGACGCCGCCGTCCGCGAGATAACGGTTCGCGCAATGATCGAAGATCAGACTCGTCACGATCGCATCGCCGAGAGCGCGGTGCGGCAGCGCCGCGACGAGCAGCGGATCGCGCACGCCGATATGATAGCGCAGCACTTGATTCTTGTAATTGGGAGCCTCCGGCAGCACGAGCTGCGCGAACCGCATCGAACAGAGCGTAGGGCGCTCTCGTAAGAAGGGCAGGAAGCCGAGATCGAACGAGGCGTTGTGCGCGACGATCACGGCATCGGCCACGAACGCTCGCAGCCAAGGCGTGACCGATTCGAGCGTCGGTGCGTCTCGCACGCTTTCGTCGGTAAGATGGTGCACGGCGGATGCGGTAGCGGGGATCGGGCAGCCCGGGTCGATCAGACTTTCGAACGAGTCGATGCGCCGGCCGCCGCGCGTGCGAACGCAGGCAACTTCGACCACACGATCGGCCTCCGCGCTAAAGCCGGTCGTTTCGACATCTACGAACGCAAACGTCGTATCTCGAAAGCTGCTGCCGAGTAAATCCATAGCGGCAGCATACGTAAGGGGTGTGCCACGCCTATGGCATCCAAAAGTTTCTCTTCCGGCGACGATCCGAGCGACTATCCGTAGGCTTTTGCGATTTGACCCACGGTATTACGCGC
Source organism: uncultured bacterium (assembly GCA_964244215.1). Taxonomy (GTDB): domain Bacteria; phylum Vulcanimicrobiota; class Vulcanimicrobiia; order Vulcanimicrobiales; family Vulcanimicrobiaceae; genus CAXTIY01. The sequence goes on along the minus strand of CAXTIY010000044.1, from coordinate 1,862 downwards.
GAGCGCAACGGCTTCGGGCGGCGCGATGATGCGAGCATCCGCGCCAAATCCGAGCGTCCAGCGAACGACTTCCCCAAGGTCGGACACGACGAACGTCATGCGCGCGCGCCCGTCGCTAAGCTTTTCGATCCGCTGCCCGGCTTGCCAACCGCGCGCCGTTGCCGAGCGCGCGACATTGGCCGAGAGTTCGACCGTAACGTCGATCGCTTTATCGCCGCCCTTTATAAAACCGATGACGTCATCGGAGGCGTACTGTTCGGGCAGCACGCGAGAGACCGTGCACGTGCCGGCTTTACTCGGTTTCGATAGGAAACGGTCGAGGGCGAACGTGCGCCAGCCCCTGCTTCCGCGGTCGTAACCGATTAAGTAAAAAGCGCCCGAGCGCAGTGCGATGCGGTATGGCTCGACCTCGCGTTCCGTGGCCGGCAATCCGGTACGCTGCGGATACGTAAAGCGCACCGCCGCGCGGCCGCCCTGCGACGAGTGCGCGCTACGCAGAGTCGCGCAGATATCCGCGACGGCCGAACCTTCGACGAGCTTCGGATTTGTTATAATGAAGAAGTCGTCGCCCGAAAGTTTCGAAGCCGGGCTCGAACCGAGTTCCCGCACGATCGGTTCGCCGAGCGAGCGTGCGATGGTCGCCGTAAGCCGTTCCACCCGTTCGGCGTCTCGATTGAGATTGCGCGTCTTTCCGTCGAGCGCCACGAGCTCGACGAGTTCGGAGTTTTTGATTTTGGATAGTTCGAAACCGGCGTGCACGCCGATCTTGCGCAACTGCTGTAAATCGCGCTGGAAGCTGCGATAATCCCGCTCGTATAGCTTCGCATACTCGCTGAAGCGGATACGGCGCTGCCGCAAGAGTTCGACGATCATCGCGACCTTGCGCACCACGCTTTCGGTCGCGTCGTTACTCGATTTACGGGTTTTCCCCGAGCCGAAAATCTTCTGGTCGCCCATATCGCAGAACGTTTCTTTATCCGCGGCTCGGTTGCAAGCATCTAACGTCCCGTACGGGTACGGGGCGACACACCCTTGGCGTAAACGGCCTGCTTCATTGCTGCGTAACGAGTTCGCACACGCCTACCCGATCCGTACCAATCAATTTAGCAAGCAAATTATCTGGACGAAAGATCTTGATAAGGCCGGGAAGTCACCCGATCCGGAAGCGGTCTTTTCGCGGGCTATCGACGTTGTGATTCAATTTGACGCGGGCTCTCTTGCACCATCCCGCGACGCAGCGACGCGCCTTGCTTGCGCAGAAAGTCACCGATCGTCGAATCTGTTGTCTGCTCGAACATTAGCGTTAAAGCGATTTGGACGATCGAGCTTTCAGAAAGGCGCTCGTCATTGGCGATTCGTCGCAATCGCCTACCGATCTCGGCAGATACGTTGATGGAAAGCTTAATCGGTCTCTCGATCGCTGCGCCGTCAAGAGACGGATTTATCGTCTGGGCTCTCGTCAGCATAGATAGGCTCTCCTATTAATTCTTGCAGAGTGATCTCGTTACGATGCGACACGAAGTGAACGGATGGTCTTCCGCTATGTTTCGTACCCCGAGGCATATCGCAAAGCTTTTGGTCGTAACGAACCGCAAGCATCGAAAGTACCGCGCGCTCGATGACGGCTGAAGCGCTTAGATTTCTAGCCGTCCCAAATTGGCGGACGCGCTCGATCAAGTCGGTCGGCAGCTGCGTGGACAACGTCACAGCGGAAGAACTATCGCTAGTGTCCACCCAGGAATAAAAGTGTCCGCACAAATTACGCACTGAAGGCCCTCTTGCCACTTAACTCAATCAGGCCAATGTACATTAGCCTGATAGCGCTAGTCACCTCTTAGTTGTGGTAATTTTCCTTCTGAGGC
>CAXTIY010000043.1:0-14339 GCA_964244215.1 uncultured bacterium | reverse complement strand
ATCGCTTACTTCATGAGCAACATTGCCGGTCGCAGCCCTGCGATCAGCAATACCGTGACGAGCGTTCTGTGGCCGAATGAAATGATCGCAGACGTCTCGCAGCCCGGCCCCGCGGCGTACCTCGGGACCGAGACCGGCGGCGCGACGGGCGGCAAATTCGGTGGCCGCGGCCTGACGGACGACGTCATCGATACGTCGCTCGGCGTGGTTTTCGGCAACACGATTCCGGCGCTCGGGCTCGCTCCGGACGACCACAAAGAAAACAATTGCCTAACGAACGAACACGTAACGTCCGGCCAAGGCGGACGTCAGACGCAAAGCATCTATCCTTACGTAACGACGCCGCACTAACGCACTCACGTAGGGAATTCGCGATATACGCCGCCCGTCGTTACGCTCGTAACGGCGGGCGGCTTCGCTTCGTCAGCCGGCTTCCCGGTCGCGAGCCGCGTTCGTACCGGGCTGCGCATCGCTAAGCGACTGCGTCGGAAGACGCGTTACGTCGAGATGGCGTACGTTCGTACGGCGTTCTTCGAGCGTTACGCCTTCGGTTTGATCGCCGCGAAGTTCCACGATGCGCCGAGCCTGCGGGCCGATGCGCGACTCGTACGTTGCGACCGACTCGTTGTACGCATCGAGGGCGCCTTCCAAGCGCTTTCCGAGCATCGCGTGTTTCTCGGTGAACGTGCCGAGCCGTTCGACGAGCTTGCGTGCTTCGAGCAAGATGACTTCTGCATTCTCGCTCTGCTTCTGCGCCGCCCAGCCGCGTGAGAACGCTTCGAGATAGAGCAGAAGCGTGAGCGGGCTCGCGATGAGGATGCGCGATTTTCTGGCGGCTTCGAAGATGCTCGGGTCGCGGGCGAAGAGCGTCGAGAGCATCGCTTCGATCGGTACGAACATGATCGTCCATCCGACGCAGCCGGGCGCCGCGTGATAGCGCCGGGTTTCCAAAGCCTTGATGTGGGAGCGAACGGCGGCCGTCGCGGCGCCGAGCAGCGGCTCCCGCTCCGCGTCGCTCGCCGCGCCGAGCGCTTCTTGATACGCGGAGAACGGGCATTTCGCATCGATCGGGACGTTGAGGTTCCCCGGGACTTTCAAAACGACGTCGGGCCGCCCGGCGCCGTCGGCCCCGTAGCCGCTTTTCTGAACGTCGAAGCTGACGTGCTCGGTCATGCCGGTCATCTCGAGCAGCCGCTGCAGTTCGAATTCGCCCCACGAACCGCGCGCTTGCGAATTGCCGAAAACGCGCTCGACGCGCCGTGTCGCGTCGTCGATACCGGACATCTTGCCGCTCAGCGCTTCGAGCAAGGTTGAGACCCGCTCTTGATCTTTGGTCCGTTCCGTGCCGAGCTCGGTTAGAGACTTTCCGAGTTGGGTCAGGCGTTCGTCGAGCGGCGATACGGATGCGGCGATCCGCTCCCGAAACGCTGCCGCGTCGCCGTTGAAGCGTTCGCTCGCCGCCTTGAGAAGCAACTCTCGGGCGTCCTCGACATAGTGTTGGGCGACCCGCTGCAGACGCGCTTCGACGTCGACCTCGCTCTGCTTGAGCGACTCGCACTTTTGACGTTCGGTCGCGATGGCGATTCGCGCCGACGTTAGCTCGGAGCCGAGGCCTTCGACCTTTGCCGTAAGAGCGGCTTTGTCGCGCCGAGATCTCTCGAGTGCGAGCAGGCACAGAGCGACCGCGAAGACCGCCGCCAATGCGACGATTACGAGCGGAATCGAGAACGAGGTCGACGGCATCTGTGGCATCCCCAAACGTGGTATCGCCCTGCGGGTATGGATCCGGAACGTCCGCCCACGAAGGGGCGCTCGCTCGGTCTTCGCCTGTAGTATGCGTCGGCAGTGTGCCAACTGTATGGCGTAGCGATTCGGGCCGGGCATGGCAATAATCGCGCTACGCGAACGCTTCGCACGTGTCGAACCAAAATCGAGTCTTACCGGATGAGGCTACGCCCGCCGCCGCCGCTTCGGCCGTCGTCGCCGCCTATTACGCTGCGTTCAACGCTCGCGATATGGAGGCGTTCTTCGCGCTCGTAACGGACGACGTGGTGCACGACGTGAACCAGGGCGAGCGTGAAATCGGCATAACCGCCTTGCGCGCCTTCATGGCGCGCATGAACGAGAGCTATTCCGAATTGCTCGTAGATCTCGTCGTCATGGCGCATGCCGAAGGCATGCGGGCGGCGGCCGAATTCGTCGTGCTCGGCACCTACCTTAAAGCCGACGAAGGCTTGCCGGCCGCGCGCGGCCAGGAGTACCGCTTGGCCGCGGGAGCGTTTTTCGCTATCCGAGACGGCAAGGTCGCGCGGATTACGAACTACTACAACTTGCAAGATTGGATCGCGCAAGTCGGGGCGCACTAAAGCGGCGTGTCCGGCGGCATCACGTTGCACGAAGTCCGCGGCGCCGCGTGCGCCCCGTACGTCGCGGATCTCGCCCGTTTACGCATCGAGATCTTCCGCGACTTTCCTTATCTGTACGACGGCGATCCGGGATACGAACGGGAGTATCTGCGCGCATACGTGGATTCCGAGGACAGCGTCATCGTGATCGCCACGGCGAACGAGGGCATCGTCGGGGCATCGACGGGCATTCCCATGCGCGATGAGACGGCCGCTTTTGCCGCGCCGTTCGCGGGTTCGCCGTATGTCGCCGACCGCGTCTTCTATTGCGGAGAGTCCGTGTTGCGCAAAGCCTATCGCGGGCGCGGCTTGTACAAGAAGTTTTTCGAGCGCCGCGAGAGGCACGCGCGTTCGCTCGGCACGTTCGACCTGTGCGCGTTTTGCGCGGTCGAGCGGCCGCCCGAGCATCCGTTACGGCCGCAGGATTACGTGCCGCTCGATGCGGTTTGGACGCGATTCGGTTATAGGAAACGTCCCGAACTCGTCGCCGAATACGCTTGGAAAGACGTCGACCGCGAGGCGGAAACGCTTAAGCCGCTTACCTTTTGGCTCAAGCCGCTCGAGGCGCGCGTATGACTTCGGCCGCTTTTCGAATCGCGGCCGCGCAATACGACATCGAATTTCTCGGCACGTGGGAAACCTACGAACGTAAGATCGAACGCTGGTTCGAAGAGGCCGCTCGGAACGGAGCGCGGTTCCTCGCGTTCCCCGAATACTTCAGTATGGAGCTCGCGTCGCTCTTTCCGAAAGCGGTGTATTCGTCGCTCTCGAAACAACTCGAAGCGCTTCAGGAAGTGCTGCCGCGCTTTCTCGAATTATTCGGCGCCGCTGCGGCCGCGCACGGCGTATATGTCGTCGCGGGTTCGTTTCCCGTGCGCGTGCCCGACGGTACGTATCGCAATCGTTCGTTTCTCTTCGGTCCGGCGGGCGCGCACGGCTACCAAGACAAATTGCAGATGACGCGCTTCGAGCGCGAGCGGTGGTCCATTCGCGGCGGTGATGCGATCGAGACCTTCGAAATCGAATTTGGAAAAATCGCGATCGACGTTTGTTACGACGGTGAGTTTCCGCTGATCGCGCGCGCGCAAGTCGAGGCCGGGGCTACCCTGATCGTCGTGCCGAGTTGTACCGATACGCGCGCCGGCTACTATCGGGTTCGCGTCGGCGCGCAAGCGCGTGCGCTCGAGAACCAGTGTTACGTTGTTCAAGCGTCGACCGTCGGCTCTGCGCCTTGGTCCGAAGCCGTCGACGTAAACGTCGGCGCCGCGGGCGTGTTCACTCCGATCGATTACGGCTTCCCCGACGACGGCATCCTCGCGCTCGGCGAACTCAACGTGCCGGGATGGGTGTACGCGGATATCGATCTCGCGTCCGTCGAGCGGGTCCGGGCCGAGGGGCAAGTCTTCAACCACCGCGATTGGGCCGCTCAGTGTGCGGTCGTGGCGAAAGCGCACGATCGTCCTACTTAGCGCGAGAGTCGCTTGCCCACGCACGAGCCGGACGAGCCGCTTTACGGCCCGGCCGCCGGAATATCGCCTTGCCGCCGGATTCTTGGATCGGTCGGTGCTCGGCTGGGGCTTCCCGCCTGTTTTCTCTTGGCCCGGCTTGTTATGATGGCAGAAAGAGGCGTCGCTAGCGGACGCCTTTGCCGTCGGAAAGCAGGCCCATGCGCATCAAGTACGAGGTATCGGCGGGCGGGCTCGTCCTCAAGAAAGGTGCCGCGGGGCTCGAGGCGCTCTTGATCGGCCGCGGTATCCCGCGCGTCTGGTCGCTGCCCAAGGGCCACGTGGAGGCCCGCGAAACGCACGAAATGGCGGCTCTGCGGGAAGTGCGGGAAGAGACCGGTTGCTGGGCCGAGATCTTCGTCAAGCTTTCAGAAATCTCGTACTGGTTCTATCTCAACGGCGCCAAACACAAGAAATCCGTCCATTTCTATCTGATGCGCTACCTCTCGGGCCATACCGATAATCACGATCACGAGGTCGATGAAGCGGCCTGGTTTCCGATCGCCGCAGCCAAGAAAAACCTCAAATACGTCAACGAAAAGCGCCTCGTCGACCTCGGGCTCGAGGAGCTCGCGAAGCTTCCGGGCGATCCCTTCGAGTTCGAAGCGCCGTCCATCACGGATCCGGCCGCGGTGCGAGAATCGGCGAGCCGCTAGCGGGCGTTCCGGCTGCCCTTCGCGTCTCGCTCGACGTGTTCGATGGGCCGCTGGATCTGCTGCTGCACCTCGTCCGGGAACGGCAACTCGATATCGCGACGGTGCCGCTCGCGACCGTAGCGCGGCAGTTCTTCGACTACGTCGCGACCATGGAAGCCCTCGATATCGAGCTCGCGGCCGAGTATCTCGTCATTGCGGCGACGCTCGTGTTTCTCAAATCGAAATCGCTCTTGCCGCCGCTGCCGGTCGAATTCTTGGCCGAAGACGAAGAGACGCCGGAGCAGGTCGAGGCGCAGCTGCGACAGCGACTCGTCGCTTATTCGAAGTATAAGGGCGCAGCCGACGAGCTACGCGCGCGCCGCGACGAGGCGGAGTCGTTCTACTATCGCGAAGCGGGCGACTCGTCGAGCGACCTCGTGCAGAAGTATCGCATCCTCCCCGCAAAGCTCGCCAAAGCGCTATCGTCGGCGCTGCGCGGTGCGAGGCCCGAAAAGCGCACGATCACGCGCGAACGCTTCTCGATCGCGCAGCAAATGCAGTTCATCGTGCGGGCCGTTCGGGAGCGAGGCCCGGTCGATTTCGCGGAGCTTTGCCGCGACCTCGACCGGGGCGGCGTGATCGCGACGTTCCTCGCGATCCTCGAATTGATACGGCAGCGCCGGCTTTCGTGCGATCAGCCGACGCCGGAAGAACCGCTGCGTCTGCTGCCGTTCGCGCCGCACGACCTGAGCGAAAATTAGCCGGCTTCGACCGAGCTCGGCACCTCGAGGCGTACCGCGTCTCCGACTGCGAGCGTCTTCCCCGCTTGACCGGGCGCGGCGCGCGTATTTCCGGCGAGCCGATAATAGTGATCGAAGCGCGACCGGTTCGCCCAAATCGGTAATGTCGCCGCGCGTCGCTCGGCAACGCGTTTTGCAAAGCCCGGCGTCGGCTCGCCGGTAAGCGCATCGCGCGAGGGCACGATGCAACGCGCGCACGGATTCGTGCCTTCGAAGGCAACCTCGCCTACGCGAAACGCAACGACGTCGCCCGCATCGCCATACAAGCGATCCTCCCAAAACGCCGGCGCTTCGCCGAGTTCGAGATTCGAGCGCAGACGATCGCGCATCGAACCCGCATCTATTTCCGCGATCCACGTCGCCGCCGTTTCGAGCGTCGCCGTCGAGACGATCGTCGGGCCGGGCGCTTTCGCATCGTCGGGAAAACCGCCGTCGCGATCGCGGCGTACGAAGATGCGTTGATCGAAATGGCGTCCGAGCCAAACTTCGAATTCGGCGGTCGCCTCGTCGAACGCAAAACTATAATGTTCGTCGAGCAAATTACTCGTAAGATGCGCCGTCGTCAAACGATCGTCGAATCGTACGTGCAACGCGTGTATTTTCGGATTGCGTTTCCCGTTCACGATTCCGCCCGCCTCGTCGAAGAAGGCGAGCTCCCGATCGCGCCACAGCGCCCCGCTCGGTAGCATCGTCGAACGCGCAACGTCGACGCCGCCGAGCGATTTGAACGGAAATATGCGGATGCGCGCTAAGCGTACGGTCGTGGCGCCGGTCGTCTCGATGAGGCGGAATTCATCAAGCGGCCGCGACGTCCTCGCTACGCAGCGCCCGGTTCGCGACGTGAAACGTCGCTTTGCGGCGGAAGACGAAGATGACGAGCCCGATCGCGAAATACGCCGCAAAGATGTACGGGAAATAGTTTACGGGAGACGGCGGTACCGGATAGACGCTTCCGACAGCCGGAACGAGCAGAAAAGCGAGCGTAACCACGGAGAGCGCGATATGGCGCGGCCGCAGTTCGCCGAGCTTGCGCAAATACATCGGCGCCGCGAGCGTGACGAAGAAGTACGCCCCGAGGAAGCCGAACGCGCCGAACGTGCCGGCATCGTTAAACGCGTCGCTGACTTGCAATTTCGAGACCGATATCATGAGCGTCGGAATGAGGAATTCGATGATCGCGACGACGGTTACGGCCACGTGTGGCGTAGCTTTGGTCGCGTGAGCGCGCCCGGTCGACTCGTGAAAGAACCCTTGACGCCCCATCTGATAGACGACGCGCGCGGCTGCGTTCATGCACGAGAGCGCGAGCGAGAAGAAGCTAATCATGGCACCGGCGTCGATCGGGATTTGCAAGTAATCGACGTGTAGGATCGTCGCGAGCGTGGATAACGGCGTCGTTAATTTGTCGAGTGAGGGACTCGCGTTCGCGAGTCCGAGGATCTCGGTATACGAAATGAAGATGAAGAACGCGCCCGAGAGCAGCAAACTCGCAATCACGGCGCGCGGAATCGTCTTGAGCGGATTCTTCGCTTCCTCTCCGAAGGCCGTCGCGCATTCGAAGCCCACGAGGCTGAAGATCGCGATAACGACGCCGAGCCCGAGCGACGACGGCGAGACGCCCTGCAGCTTTACTTGCGCCCGATCGAGGGCGAAGCCGTGATGCGTCAGCGTGATGACGGCGAGCAGCGTAATGATCGCGACGGAAACCGATTCGATGACGAGCATGAGGATCGTGGAGAGCGCGATATCGCGATAGGCGAGGAACCAGCTCACGAATCCGCATATCGCGAAGAGCAGAAGCGCGGGTACGTTGAGGCCGAGCATGCCGAGCAGCTGCTGCGCGAAGATCGTGAAGCCGGTCATACCCGCGGTGCCGATAAAAACGTAAGCCCAAATCAGGCACCAGCCGCCGAGGCCGCCGACCGTCGGACCGAGGCCCGCACTCGTGTACAAAAACATCGATCCCGTTGCGGTGGAGCGGCGTGCGAACTCGTTGAGATTGAGCGCCACGAAAAGCAGCATGACCGTGCCGAATGCGTAGGCGAGCCAACTCGCGTTTCCCGTCGTCGCGAACATGAGCGGCACGATGAGCGCCGCCGTCATCGTGGGCGAGATAAGCGCTATCGCTTGCGCGAGAATCTCCCAAAAGTTTAAACACTGAGGGCGCAGATTCGCCACGGATTGCTTCATAAAGAGGCTCCACTCCGTTGGACCGTGCTTCGTTTAAGCAATATAAATGATGCACGGCCCGCGGCGTACTGCGCTTTGCCAAAACGGTGAGGTGCGTTAAGCTACGTTTGGCCTAACTCGGTTTTTCGGTTTGTCGGTTTGAATGAAGGCCGGCGATAATAATAGCGACGGCGCCTTCGACGGAGCGAGCCGGAAAAAGATCGCTGCGCCCGGGTCGCGAAGACGAATCGCCGTCGATGCAAACTCAGTTGATCGAAACAGGCGTCTTAAAGCGGTCACTCGAGGCGTTGCTATTCGTTGCAAGCGAGGCGCTCTCGATCGAGCGGCTCGCGAAGCTTACCGGAGCCGAACACGTCGAAATCGCGGCGACGCTCCAGGATCTCGGCGAGGAGTACGCCGGTCGCGGCATGGTGTTGCGCGAGATCGCAGGCGGGTACCGCTTCGCGACGTCGCCCGCCGCCCGCCCGGCAGTCGAAGCGTATCTGATGCCCGCGAAGACGAACCTTTCGGCTGCGGCTATGGAATCGCTCGCGATCGTGGCGTACCTACAGCCTTGCACGCGCGCCGAAATCGAAGCCGTTCGTGGCGTGAACGTCGACAGCGTGGTCGGGACGCTCGTCGACCGCCAACTCATCGCCGAAGCCGGGCGTCGCGACGTGGCCGGCCGCCCGATGGAATACCAGACGACGGCTGAATTTCTCGAATCGTTCGGGCTTCGCTCGCTCTCCGAATTGCCGCCCGTCGATTTGGAACAGGCGGCTCCGGAACTCACTTTGCCGATCGCGACGCACATCGCCGCGGACGCGCCCGACGCCGATACGCTTTTCACACCGGTCGCCTCCGACGCGACTACGCCAAACGAAGAAGCTGCCGAGAACGTCGCCGTAAGCGACGGCCCGGCGGACGAGGTAGCTCCATCCCTACGAAACGCGTGATCACCCGTAAGACGGCGACGAAGAAGAGTGGCGCCAAGAAGAGCTCCGCCAAGAAACCCGTCGCGAAGAAATCGGTCTCGAAGGTCGCTCGCAAAAAGCCGGCGGCTAAGAAAAGCACCGCTAAAAAATCCGTCGTAGACTCTAAGAAGAAGTCGTCCGGCAAGCCGCCGGCGCGCAAAAGCGCAGCGCTTCCCGCAGCGAAGAAGGCCGTCGCGAGGGCCGCAAAAGCTCCGGCGAAAGCCGCGAAAACGCTCGCCAAAAAGGCGTCGCGCGCCACCGAAGCGACCAAGTCGCTCGCGAGCAAAGCCACGCGAGCGATTTCACGCGGCCTTGCAAAAGTCACCGCCCCGGAGGCTGCTGCGAAGGCTTCTGCAAAGAAGGCTCCGCGCTCTTCGAAGGCGCCGGTGAAGCCCGCTGCCGTCGTCGTAAAACGCAAGACGAAGACGGCGCCTGGCAAAAACGCCGTGGCTGCCGCGTCGAGTGCGATCGCGGCGCCGGTCGCGGCTGCCGTCAAGCTCGTTAAGCCGAAGGCCATCAAAGCCGCGAAGGCCGTCGCGCGGACGCTGCAGCCGGTCGAAGAGAACGAGGTTGCGGAAGCCCCACCGGAAGACCCCGATCGAGGAGCCGTCCCGCTTCGAGTCGCGGGCGGCCCCGTCCTAACGGTCGAGGCACCTGCGCTCGTGGCCGTTCCGGAGCCGAGCGTTCCCTTCGCGGCTCCCGCCGGGCGGCCGGCCGCTCCGAGCGATGCCGACGCAGCCGAGCAAGCCATTTGGCATCGTATCGACGAGAATACGAACCTCGTCGCGCGAGCGCACGACCTCATCCAGCCGGGCGAAACGTTCACGCTGACCGACGACCAGTCGCGTGCCGTGGAAGAGATCAGCGGGCGCCTTGCCGCGGGCGGCTTCGAGTTTCTCTTAAAAGCGCCGACGGGTTCGGGCAAAACCGAAGTGATGTTCCGGACGGCCGTTCGGGAAGCGTTGCGCAGCGGCGGCTACGTGTGCCTCGTCGCGCCGACGCGCGATCTCGTGCGTCAAGACTGTACCTATTTCCGCGACCGCCTCGAAGGCACGGGGCTCGGAGTCGGCGAGGCGCACGGCGGCATCTCGCCCGGTGAACGCCGCACGATGCTCGAGGGCATCGCACGGGGCGAAACGCGGTTCATCATCGGCAGCGCCATGATGATTTCCGTGCCGCCGCTTTGGGACGTGCTCGATCGTAGCGCTTTGACGATCATCGACGACGTCAACGCTTTCGACGAACGCGAACATTTGCGCTTGCTCGAAGATCTCGATTGCCCGTTGCTCTTTGCGTCGGCGACGCCGAACGAATTGCAGCGCTTCCTCGAGCGCGTCGGCGCCTTCAAGAATACGATCTCGATGCGCGGCATGCCGTTCGACGTATTGCCGACCAAAGTCCATAAAACGGTCGGCGTTTGGGGCGAACCCGCGACCGAACAACTCGCCCGCGCCGACGACCTCATCCGCGATCATCTCGAACGTAAATCGCGCATCTTCGTCATCGCCCGCACGCGCGGCGACGTGCCCAAACTCGCGCAGCGCTTGGAAGCGACGTACGGCATCCCCGTGCAGCAGTTGCGCGGCGACATGGCCGATAGCGCCGAACATAAGAAGCGCAATCGCCGTAGCGGCGTGAGCGTTTACGGAACGTCGACGCGCGTGGAAGAGATGCGCGCGTTTCGCGAGGGTGCCCCGGCTATTCTCGCAGCGACCAATCTCGTCGGCAGCGGCCTCGACATACCGGCTGCCGACCTCATCGTCATCACGGATTCCGACGCGTTCGGCGAAAGCGAAATCGAGCAGTTGATCGGCCGCGTCGGCCGTCGCGAACGCCCCTCTGATGCGGTTTTGCTCGTGGAAACGACCTTCGAGAAGAACCCGTCCCGCGCGATGGGAGCGAGCGGGCGGGCGCAGACGTTCATGCCGTCCGGCATGCGCTCGAATTCGCTCCGATTCCGGCGCCGTTGAACGCGCACGCACCGATCGGTTCGTTCGACGAACTCGCCGACGTTTACGATCGCTATCGCATCGGTTACGCGACCGAGCTGTACGACGCCATTTTCGATTACGGCCTCACGCCGGGTGGGCGCGTTATCGACGTCGCGAGCGGCACGGGGCTCGTCGCCGCGGCACTCGTCGAACGTGGGTGTTCGGTAACCGGAGCCGACGTATCGGACGCCATGTGTTCCAAGGCACGCGAGCGCGTTCCGAGCGGCTCGTTCGTCATCGGTCGAGCCGAAAAACTGCCGTTCGAAGACGCTTCGTTCGATGCGGCGACGTGCGCGCAATCGTTTCATTGGTTCGATCAGACGTCCGCGCTCGACGAAATGCTACGCGTCGTGCGTCCGGGCGGCGTCGTCGCGGTGTGGTGGAAGGGTTTCATGCGCGGCGATGCGATCCGTCATCTGCGCGACGAAGCCGCCCGCGAGATCGGGCTACCGCCGACGGACGATCTGCTCACGAAAGAATTTGCGGCCTTCGACCGTGCACCGCTCGAAGATCACGTGCTGCGCATCGTGCCTTGGATCACGCAGGTAACGGTCGCGGGATTTCTCGGCTACGAACGATCCCGCGCACGAGCGCGCCATGCGTACGGCGAGAAAATCGAGGCCTATTTCGAGGCGCTCGCCGAGCGGCTCGGGCCGCCCGAAACCGAACTCGCGCTCTCATACCTCCAATTGCTGTACCTCGGGCGCGTGCCGCAGGTTCGTTAGCTCCGCGGGCAGCGTCGCCCAATCATCGAGATCGTTGAGCGCGATGGCGTTGGCGAAGATTGCCTCAGGTCGCGCGCGTTCGCGACGATCCAGCGTTCGAGATCGCCGTACTGTGGCAACTCTTGCGTGACGTAGGCGACGAGCGCGTCACGCTCGATCCCGAAATATTCGCCGAGACGGTCGTCGAAGCCGCCGGAGCCCGCGCGGTAGCCTTCCGGCAGTTTTCCGAGCGCGTGCAACACGAGCTTGAGCCAGAGCCGCGGCAAATGGAGAATACCGAGCGGGCCTGCCACGCTCGAGCTAATAACGGGCGCAATCTTTATCGACCGCGCTTCTGGTGCGGCGTCACGCACTTAAGTGAGGGCGACAGGGTTTTGGCGCCGTGCTAAACGATGGAGTCCACGTGACGACGACGCAACTTTCGACGGACGCGGTGCGCGCGGCGGCGGATCGCATCCGCTCCGGCATCCAGCGCACGCCGACGGTTCGCTCGCGCGTGTTTTCGAACGCGATCGGGGGCGACGTCTATCTCAAAATGGAGAACCGCCAGACGACGGGTTCGTATAAGGAACGCGGCGCGCTCAACGCGATGTTGTTGCTATCGCCCGCGCAGCGCGAACGCGGCGTCATCACGATGTCGGCCGGAAATCACGGCCAGGCGGTTGCGTATCACGGCGCGCGCTTAGGTCTGCGGACGACCGTTGTGATGCCGGAGACGACACCGTTTCTGAAGGTTCGCCGCACGCGTTCTTTCGGAGCCGAAGTCGTCTTGCATGGCCTGACGTTCGATGACGCGGCCGATTTCGCGCGCTCGTCCGCCGAGCGAAGCGGAGCGACCGTCGTGCACCCGTACGACGATTCGAACGTGATCGTGGGCCAAGCGACGGCGACGCTGGAACTGCTCGAAGATGCGGGTAGCGATTTCGACGTGCTGCTCGTGCCCGTCGGCGGCGGCGGCTTGATTGCGGGCGCGACGCTCGCGGTCGCCGCTCGTCATTCGACCGCCGAAATTATCGGCGTGCAGTCCGTGTTCTATCCGAGTATCGCGTGCGCGCGCACGGGCCTCGCCGGGGCCGGCGGCCCGACGATCGCCGAAGGCATCGCGGTCAAACGGCTCGGCAGCTTACCGCTTTCCGTAATCGCTACGGCGATAAGCGACGTTATTCTCGTATCGGAGGCGGCGATCGAAACGGCGATCGCCCATCTTTTGGAAGACGAGAAACTCGTCGCCGAAGGGGCGGGTGCCACGGGCGTCGCGGCGTTACTCGAGTATCCCACGCGCTTCGCAGGTAAACGCGTCGGAACGCTCATTTGCGGCGGCAACATCGATCTCGGCATGCTCGCTTCCGTCATCGTGCGCCATCGTATGCGTTCGGGCCGCGTCGTGCGTATTCGCGTACACATGGTCGACAAGCCGGGGGAACTCGCTAGCGTCGCGGTCGCGATAAGCGAAGCGGGAGCGAACGTGCTAGACGTCGCCCATCACCGCGTATTCGGCAGCATCTCCGCTAAACACGCGGAACTCGACGTGACGGTCGAAGTCGAACGCCCGGAAGACTTGCCGAGCATCATGGCCGCGATCGGCGAACGCGGCTTCGAAGCCGAGGTCGTGACGGAATAAATAGGAGCGAACGTTTGGAAACGACGACTCGTCCGACCGCCGTCGATAGCGGCTACCACACTGCAGTTGCGAACGAGGTCGAGTGCGTCGATCTTCCGGTACGTGGCGCGTTGCCGCCGGAACTCTCCGGCACCTACGTTCGCAACGGCGCGAATCCGAGGCCGGGCAGTGCGCCCGCACATCTCTTTCTCGGAGACGGCATGCTACACGGTCTTCGGCTCGAGAACGGGCGCGCGCGCTGGTATCGTAATCGCTACGTGCGCACGCAATCGTTTCTCCACGAGACGCCGTACGTGCGCAAGAACGGGACGCTCGACTTGCGGGTCGGCCCCGCCAACACGAGCGTCGTCTCGCACGGGGGAGCGCTACTGGCGCTCGTGGAGTCTTCGTTTCCGTACGAAGTTTCAGCCGAGCTCGAGACGGTGGGTCCCTACGATTTCGGCGGCCGTTTGCGAACGCCGTTTGCGGCACACCCCAAGCGCTGCCCGCGCACGGGCGAACTGCACGGCTTCGGAATGAAACTCGTGCCGGGCAGCCTGACGTATCACCGCATCGACGCTGCGGGTACACTGCTCGAAAGCCGGCGCATCCCGGTAAATGGCACGACGATGATGCACGACTTCGCGCTGACGGATCGTCACGCGATCTTCATGGATCTACCGATCGTGTTCGATTTGCGTCGCGCGATTACGGGCAAGATGCCGTTTCATTGGAGCGATAGGTACGGCGCGCGCCTGGGCGTGGTCGCTCGCGACGATGCGCGAGCCCGCGTGCGCTGGTTCGCAATCGAACCGTGCTTCGTGTTTCACGTGCTCAATGCGTTCGAAGAACCGGGCCGAATTAAGATCGACGTCGTGCGTTATCGCGAGCTCTGGCGCGACGCGGCCGACGGCTTTCCGCCCGCGACGTTGCATCGCTGGACGCTCGATCTCTTAAGCGGCAACGTGCGAGAAACCCAGCTCGACGACCGTGCGGTCGAATTTCCACGCAGCGACGAACGCCGCACCGGGAACGGTTACCGTTACGGCTACGCGGTCGAAGCGCCGACGATCTTACGCAAATACGATCTCGCGACGGGCGCCTCGACCGTCCACGATTTCGGCGCGGGACGCATTCCGGGCGAAGCGTCGTTCGTACCGGCAAGCGATGGCGAAGATGCGGGCTATCTCATGCTATTCGTGTACGACGCGGCGACCGATCGCAGCGACTTCGTCGTACTCGACGCGAGCGACGTCGCAGCGAAGCCGATCGCCGTCGTGCCGTTGCCGGTGCGCGTACCGCAGGGATTTCACGGTAACTGGTTTGCAGGCAAAGCGCCACGATCTCGTTCCGATGTCGGCACGGGCGGCCACAAGTTAGCGGATTAAGGTTGCGTGTAAATCGGCTGACCTGGCCTGTTACGCCCAAACGGTCCACTTCGTGCCGCCACTTCGTGAAGTGCAGCTTCTATTTCGGCTAGCAAGCCAGCAACAAGCTCGTAGATGGTAGCGCAGAGCTTAGCGAAAGTCGCATGT
>CAXTIY010000042.1:0-14428 GCA_964244215.1 uncultured bacterium | reverse complement strand
CGAGGCGCTCTATCATGCGGGCATCGCGTACGACGCGCACGTGGAGATTAAGCGCGTCGATTCGGAAACGGTCGAAGACGCGGGCACGGCCGTGCTGCAAGGCGTCGACGGAATCCTCGTGGCGCCCGGGTTCGGTTCGCGCGGCGTCAAAGGCAAATTACGCGCGATCGAATACGCGCGCACGCAGCGTTTACCGTTCCTCGGCATCTGCTTCGGCATGCAACTCGCGTGCGTCGAGTTCGCGCGGCACGTCTGCGGCTTGCCCGATGCGATGACGACCGAAGTCGACGAAGCGACGCCCGATCCCGTGATCGACTTTATTCCCGAACAGCGCTCGATCGAGCTCATGGGCGGCACGATGCGCCTGGGCGCCTACGATTGCCGCCTCGAACCGGGCACGCTCGCGGCGCGCGCGTACGGCGAACTCGACATCAGCGAACGTCACCGCCATCGCTACGAGTTTAACAACCGCTACAAGCCGCTCTTCGAAGAGCACGGCTTGATCTTTTCCGGTCACCACGTAGTCGGCCGCACGTCGCTCGTAGAATGCATCGAACTCGCGCCGAGCCTGCATCCGTGGTTCGTCGGAACGCAGGCGCACCCCGAGTTTAAATCGCGGCCCACGCGCTCGTCCCCGCTTTATCGCGATTTCGTCGGTGCGGCGCTTGCGGGTGCGAGCGATTCCGCCTTACCGCAAGGTCTCGCCACGACGTCCTTCGCTTCGCACTCCTGAAACTCGAAGACGTCACGTTCGTCATCCTCACCAAAGACGAAGCCCACAATCTTCCACGGGCAATCGCGAGCGTGCCGCCCGAAGCGCGGTTACTCGTGGTAGACGCGCAGTCGGCCGATACGACGGTTGCGATCGCTCGAGCACGCGGCGCGGAGGTCGTCGAGCGCGCGTGGGACGGTTTCGTGAACGCGCGTCGCTTCGCGCTCGCACGAGTGCGTACGCCGTGGACGTTTATGCTCGATGCGGATGAGGCACTCGGCGCCGATGCGATAGCGGCACTACGTCACGCGGTTCCGGCCACGAACACGGACGGTTATGCGCTCGCGCGGTCGACGTATTTCTGCGGCCGGCCGATGCGCGGCGGCGCATGGGGCCGCGAAGCGCCGCTGCGATTGTTCCGTACGGCCCAGGCCGAGCTCGCACCGCATCCGGCCGGCGGCGGCTCGGCCGACGTTCACGAGTCGTGGAGCGTGCCGGGCACGGTCGAGCGTCTGCCGGGCGTCCTCCATCACTATTCCTACCCGACCCTCGCGACGTATCGCGCGAAATTCGCGCGCTACACATCGCTCGAAGCGCGCGGGCTGCGCGGTTCGTGGCCGCGGGCGCTGCGGGCGGCTGCGGTCGCCTTCGCACGCGTGCCCTGGCTGCTCGTCTGGCGCGGCGGTTGGCGCGACGGTTGGCGGGGCGCGTTCGTCGCGGCGGCGTCGGCAGCGTATCCCGTGTTCGTTGCCGTGAAAGCGCTACGCCCGTGAGAGCCGACGTCGCACTCGATTTGCCGCGGATGCGGCACATGTCCGTGGGCATGCGGGCGTACGCCGAAGAGATGGCCTCGCGTTTACCGCGCGTCGCCCCCGATCTCACGTTCGCAACCTTCGTGCGAACGAGCGCCCTCGATCGCAGCGAGCAGTTCGATCTGCCCGCGCGCTTGCGGCGCGAACGCCCGCGACTCGTGCACTTCCTCTCCGTGTACGCTCCGCTCGCGGGACCGAGGCCCTACGTCATTACGATTCACGATCTCATCCATCTGCGTTTTCCGAAGTATTTCAAGCGCTTCGTCGGCCCGTATTACCGGACCATCGTGCGAACGGTATGCGCCCGTGCCGCGCGCGTTATTACGGACGACGAACGCACCGTCTTCGATCTGGAACGGTATCTCGGCGTGCCGGCGCGTAAGATTCGCGTCGTGCCGCTCGGAGTCGACGACGTCTTCTTAGAAGCCGGACCTGCGGCAGGCGCCCCGCGGCCGTATTTCATGTATGCCGGCAATCGCCGGCCGCACAAAAATCTCGGCGCGCTCTATCGCGCGTGGGAAGCGCTGCCGCCGGAACTCGAAATCGATCTCGCGCTCACGGGTGAGGACGATGGCGACCTCGGCGCGGCTCGCCCGCAGCGAGCGCGCGGCACCCTGCGCTTTTTCGGCAACGTTTCCGTGCACGAACTCGCGAGTCTGTACCGTGGCGCGCTCGCGCTCGTGTACCCGTCCCTCTGCGAAGGCTTCGGCTTGCCGATGCTCGAGGCGGCCACCGTCGGGACGCGCGTCATCGCGAGTTCCGAGGCCGTTCCGGCGGTCTTACGCGACGTCGTCGACGCGTTCGCGCCGCACGACGTCCGGGCGCTAACGGCGCTCATGGCAAATGCCGCGACGCGCCCGCGTGAGTCGCGTGCGAACGAAAGCGCGCGTACGCTTACGTGGAACCGGTGCGCGCTTCGCACCGCCGACGTGTATCGCGAAGTGCTGGCGGAGGCCGTCGCTTCGTGACCGGCGCGCGCGCGGCCCGGCTTGCCCTCGCGTTTGCGGCCGTTTTTTGTGTCTTCGGTTCCCGCACGCAAGCGGCACCGCACAAAGATACGCTCGAGCGCCCTATTCGCACGATCTCGATCGCGATCAACGGCGAACCGCTCATTACGAGTACTCCGCCGATCGTGGTAGACGGGCGGCTGCTCGTGCCTTTGCGCGACGTCTTCGGCGCGCTCGGCATCGGCGTATCGAGAGCGGGAAATACGATCGCCGGACGTTTACCGGGCGGCAACGTGAGCATTAGCGTCGGAACGCCGAACGTCGTCGTCGACGGCGCCCGCGTGACGCTCGACGGAAGCGTCATCGACCGCAACGGCACGACGTACATGCCGCTGCGCCTCGTAAGCGCGGCGCTCGGCGCGCAAGCTCGCTACGATCAACGCGGCGCGAACGTTCAGATCAGCAGCACGTTCGTCGGTCGCAATAGCGGCGCCGAAGCGCAGCGAGAGGGAGGCGGCACGGACGTCCAGGGCGTCGTCTCGGCGCTCGATATGGATTCGTCGCCACCCTCGCTCACGGTCGTGCGCGGCGGCGCGTCGCGCACGATCTCCGTAACGTCCGAAGCGAAAGTATGGACCGACGACGTGACGATCCATTCGCAATTGCGCGGGGCGCTCGGCGGCGTGCGGGTGGGCGACGCCGTGCACGCGATTTTAGCGCGCGACGGCCGCGTGATATCTATTTTCGATTTCTATAAATCCGTCAGCGGCACGGTTGCGGCCGTTTCGCCGAGCGCCATCGTGCTCGCGAACGGTCGCGTCGTCACGCCGAGCGGCACGACGGAGATTTCGCTCGATTCCGCCGCCGCGCGAATCGTGGATCTCAAAGTCGGCGATTACGTAACGATTCGCAGTAATCCCGAAAGCGGCGAACTGCGCGCGATCGTCGCGACGCGTAATCCGTCGGCGCTTCCGCCGAGTGCGACCGCGAGCGGTGCGCCCGCCCCGAGCAACGTTACGGTCGCGAAGGTCGCGGTCACGCCCGACCGTCCGCTGCGGCTCGGCGAGAGCTTCACGATCGTCATGAACGGGACGGCCGGCGGCCAAGCGCGTTTCGACATCGGCGAATATCTTAAGGGCCTATCGATGACCGAGAGCACCCCCGGCGTCTACACGGGGAGCTTTAAGGTGCCGGACCGCTTCAACGTAACGCAAGTCCCGATCTATGCGTTACTGTCGGTCGGAGGGGGTGCCCCCGTGCGCGTCGCCGCGGCGCAAACGCTGACGGCAGTTACGACTCCGCCGACGATCGGCGACGTCGCTCCGCCGCAAGGACAGACGGTCAACAATAAACGTCCGAGCATCTATGCCACGTTTAACGCGCCGACGGGCGTCGCGATCAACGAGCGCAGCGTCAGCCTCAACGTCAACGGGCACGACGTTACGTCGTCCGTGACGCGCTCGAACGCGTTCGTGACCTACGCCCCGGGCATCGATTTACCGAGCGGCCCCGTCACGGTCGTCGTACGGGTCGCGGATTCCGCGGGCAACTCGTCGACCAAAACGTGGTCGTTCGCGATCGGAAGATGAGCCTATGGTCGCCATGGCTCGGGCGCGCGCTCGTTACGGCGCTCGCGACGCTGTTGCTCGCGAGTTGCGGCGAAACGACGGATACGGGCGGCCCGCGTCTCATCGTCGCGCGCGTCAAAGACGCGACCGGTCTCGATCCCGCGCAGCAAACCGACGGCTTATCGTTCAACATCACGTGCGAAGTGTTCGCCAATCTCGTGCGTTTCAAGCCGGGTACCTTCGACGTTATTGCGGATATAGCGACGGCGTGGCATCCATCGAGCGACGGGAAAACGTGGACGTTTAAGCTCGCGCACGGCTTGCGCTTCTCCGACGGTACGCCGCTCGATGCGGCCGCCGTACGCTTTAATTTCAAGCGGTGGCGCGAAGAAAAAGATCCGAACCACGGCAGCTATTCGTATGGTTACTATCCGAGCATGTTCGGCGGTTTCGATGCGGCAAGTGAGATAACGGGAATCGATGCGCCGAAACCCGATACCGTGGTGCTGCATCTTAAGACGCCGTTCGGACCGCTCTTGCGCGATCTTGCGATGCCGCCGTTCGCGATCGGGTCGCCGAAGGCCATCGCCGCCGGTGTCGGGATATTCAATCAACAGCCCGTCGCAAGCGGACCCTACACGGTCGCCGAATGGGTGCACGACGACCACATCACGCTCCTTGCCAACCCGCACTGGCATGGCCCGCCCGCGCATTTCACGACCGTCTACGTGCGCGACATTCCGGATCAATCGACGGGCGTGCTCTCGATGAAAACGGGCGACGTCGATTTGCTCGTCGATCCGCGCCCCGACGACGCGCGCGACCTCGCGCGACAGAAGGGAATAACGGTCTATCATCCCGCGAGCAACGACATCGCTTATCTCGCGCTCAACGTCGAGCGTCCGCCGTTCGGTAACGTGCTCGTACGCCAAGCGATCGACTATGCGATCGATAAGGCCGCGCTCGTACGCGGTTTCTACGCCGAAGGCGCGACCGTCGCCGATAACTGGACGCCGCCCGGCATGCTCGGCGCGAATCCGGCGATTAAAGCGCGCTCGCGCGACGTTGCGAAGGCGAAGGCGTTGCTCGCACGTGCCGGCATGTCGCACTTCGCGACCGAGCTCTACTATCCGACGTCGCCGCGGCCGTATATGCCCGAGCCCGGCCGCATCGCGGAAGCCATCCAAGCGAACCTGCGCGACGTCGGCATCGAGGTGACGCTCGAGCCGTTCGAATTCCCGATCTTCTTAAACAAGATTCGGAACGGCGAGCACCCGATGTGCCTCATCGGCTGGACGGGCGACAACGGAGATCCCGACAACTTCATGTATCCGTTGCTCGATCAAGATAGCGCCGTCAAAGGTCAAGCGCAGAACTATTCGTTCTGGCGCGATCCGCGCTTCCATCGCCTGATGCTCGCGGGTCAACGGACCACGAATGAAAAACAGCGCGCCGCAATCTATCGCGAAGCGAACGCCATGGTCGCAGACCAAGCGCCGGCGATCGCACTCGTGCACTCCGTCGTCTCGTTTGCGGCGAAGTCGTCGATCGCGGGAGTCGTCGCGCGGCCGGATTCCGAAATTAATTTCGAATTACTACGCCCGCGTTAGCGACGAAAGGTACCATGACGGACGACGAATCGGCGTGCATCTTCTGCAAAATCTTCCGCGGTGAGATACCGGCGCAGGAGGTCGTTCGCACGGACGACGTGCTCGTCTTCCGCGACCTAAAACCGCAAGCGCCGACGCATCTGCTCGTCATTCCCAAGCGCCACGCGGCCGATCTCGGAACCTTCGCCCGGGCGGCGGATCCCGCCGAAATCGGAGATTTGTTCGCCGTCGCCTCGGGTGCCGGCCGAGCCGCTTCGGCCGGCGGTTACCGTATCGTCGTGAACGAAGGACCGGATGCGGGTCAAACGGTGTTCCACCTGCACCTGCACGTCTTGGCCGGGCGAGATTTGAGCTGGCCGCCCGGCTAAAGCTTTTCTTAATGTGGCGCAACTACGATAGCTGCGTGGACGAACGAATCGAAGCCGACGCGGGCGAAAGCCGTCCCGTGTTCCTGGATTTTCGGACGCGGCGGTGGTCGGCGGAGCGCTCGTTTGCGGAAGGTGACTTTCCTTTGGTCGTCTCCGTCGCCGAGAAACGCTACGAATTGTATTCCGACGGGAAGTTCGCCGAAGAAGAGCTCTAAAGCTGGACGCTGCCGCCCGAGTGTGCTAGCTTCTCAAGGTTGTCCTGCGCGCAGGGCACACAATTTTGCCGCGCTTCGCGGTTTCGAAGGGAGGGTTGTTCATGGAGGTTCGCGTTGCACCGGGTGAGACGATCGAGAGTGCGCTGCGTCGCTTCAAGAAAGCCACCCAGAAAGCCGGCGTTCTCGCCGAAGCCCGCAAGCACGAGCATTACGAAAAGCCCAGCGTTCGAAAAAAGAAGAAGTCCGCCGCCGCTCGCAAGCGTCGCGCGTAGAGACCCGCGCGTAAGGTGAGCCTGAAAGACCGCATCACGACCGAACTTAAGGTTGCGATGAAGGCCCGCGATCAGGTGCGGCTCGATACGCTTCGATCCGCCCTATCCGCGTTTTCCTACAAGAAGATCGAGGCCGGGCGCGAGCTCGACGACGCAGATCAAGTCGATGTGGTTCGTAAGCTCGTCAAACAGCGAACGGATTCAATCGTCGAATACGAGCGCGGCAACCGTCCGGAGCTCGCCGCGAAGGAAGCAACGGAGCGCGACATCCTCTCGGCGCTGCTCCCGGCGCAGAAATCGGCCGACGACATCCGTCCCGTCGTCCAGGCGGCGCTCGCGGCTTTGCCGCCTCAGGGCCGCAATCAAGGGGCCGCGATGAAGGCCGTTATGCCGCAGTTGCGGGGCGAGGCGGACGGAGCGATTATACGGCAGGTCGTCCTCGACGAGCTCAAAGCGCTCGCCGGCGTCTGATATAACGGCGGCCTGCGCAACTTCGTACCGGCTGCCAAGTAGGTAATGCCGTGATTCGCCCTTCGCTCTTCGTGCTTCTCGTACTCGCGGCTCTGCTCGGGACCGGCGCCGCTCGTGCGGAAGGGGTCGCGCCGGCTTCCGGCGCCGGGGCGATCTACGTGGTGCCGATCGAGGGGGTCGTCGACGAAGGCATGGCACACTACGTCGCGCGGGCCGTCGCGGAGGCCGATGCCGCGCACGCCTCGGCCCTCGTGCTCGACGTCAATACGCCGGGCGGCCTCGTGAGCGCCGCCTTCGAGATCCGCGACGCGCTTCTGAGCGCGCGTACCCCGACCGTCGCGTACATTTCCGAGCGCGCGTATTCGGCGGGTGCCTTGATCGCACTCTCCGCGAAACGAATCGTCATGGCGCCGGGCTCGAGCATCGGGGCCGCCGAGCCCATTCCGAACGACCCCAAGCACGTGTCCGCGTTACGCGCGGAGTTCGCATCGACCGCGGAGCGCAATCATCGCGACGCGACGCTCGCAGCGGCCATGGTCGACAAGAGCGTCGATGCGCGCGGCTTCAAAAAAC
Source organism: uncultured bacterium (assembly GCA_964244215.1). Taxonomy (GTDB): domain Bacteria; phylum Vulcanimicrobiota; class Vulcanimicrobiia; order Vulcanimicrobiales; family Vulcanimicrobiaceae; genus CAXTIY01. The sequence goes on along the minus strand of CAXTIY010000042.1, from coordinate 6,880 downwards.
CGGGCGCCATCTTATCGCTTACTGCCGATGAAGCGGTGCGTGCAAAGATCGCCGACGCCACCCGGCCCACGCTTGCGGCGACGCTTGTGGAAGAGAAAATCGCGGGGCCGCTCGTGCGCGCGCACTACACGTTCGGCGAGCAGGTGGCGCGCTTCGCAACGAGTCCCGAGGTAAGCGGGATATTGCTTTCGATCGGCGTGCTCGGACTTTTCATCGAATTACAGACGATGCACGGTATCGGTGGAGCGGTCGGCGTCGGAGCGCTCGCGCTATTCTTCGGAACGCACGTGTACGCCGGGTTCTCCGACGCTGCCGTCGTCGCGCTCGGCGTTGCCGGCGTCGTCCTTATCTTGCTCGAGCTGCACGTCTTCGGGGGGCAAGGCATCGCGGGAGCTCTCGGAGCAGTCGCGCTCCTCGCCGCGGTCGTGCTCGCCTTCGGCGTGCCGTTCGTGTACGTCGCCGTGCAGGCGCTAGCCGTCGCGATCGTCTTATCGGCGCTCTTACTCGTTCTCTCGACGCGCGTGTTTCCGCGCAGCGCCTTCATGCGCCGGGTCGCGTTCTCGGCCGTGCAGGGTCCCGAATACGTTGCGAGCACCGACCACCGGGCACTGCTCGGCCAAACCGGTTTTGCGACGTCGTTCTTGCGGCCGGCGGGCGTCGCGAGCGTTGCCGGTAGGCGCGTCGACGTTCTTACCGACGGCGATTTCGTGCCGGCGGGTTCGCCCGTCCGCGTTAGCCGCGTCGAGGGCGCGCGCATCTTCGTCGATCGTATCGCGAAGGAAGGGTAATCTCGTTGTTCGGTCTCGGCTTCATCGTTATCGCGTTCGTCGTCGCACTCGTCGTTTTTTTCTATTACTTCCCGCTCGGCATGTGGATACGCACGATCGCCGCGGGCGTGCCGCTTTCGATTCAATCGCTTATCCGGATGCGCTTAATCGGTATCACGCCGAGCGTCATCGTGACCAATCTCGTGCGCGCCCGCAAAGCGGGTTTGCCGCTTACCATCGATCAGATGCAATCGCACTATCTCGCGGGTGGAAACGTCGAATCCGTCACGCTCGCGATGATCGCCGCGCAGCGGGCGCAGATTCCGCTTGAATGGCAGCGCGCCGCGGCGATCGATCTCGCGGGGCGAAACGTGCTCGAAGCCTTGCAGCAATCGGTCAACCCCAAAGTTATCGAAACGCCGACCTTCCAAGGTGTCGCGCAAAACGGCATTCAGCTCAACGTCAAAGCGCGCGTAACGGTGCGCACGAATCTCGATACGTACGTCGGCGGTGCGGGCGAACCGACGATCATCGCACGCGTGGGCGAAGGCGTCGTGAGCGCCGTGGGCGCGGCAGTCGACCATAAAGAAGTGCTCGAGTATCCCGATCGCATCTCGAAGGCCGTGCTCTCGAAGGGGCTCGATGCGGGGACCGCCTTTCAAATCGTTTCCATCGACATCGCCGACGTCGACGTCGGCAAGAATATCGGTGCGGAATTACAGACCTCGCAAGCCGAAGCCGATCGCCGCATCGCGCAAGCGAAGGCCGCCGAACGGCAGTACAGCGCCCTCGCAGCCGAACAAGAACAGAAAGCGCAAACACAGGCCATGCGCGCGAAAGTCGTCGAGGCGGAAGCGCAAATCCCGCAGGCGATCGCCGAGGCATTCCGGGAAGGCCATCTCGGCGTGATGGATTATTACCGGCTCAACAACATTAAAGCCGATACGGAAATGCGTTCCTCGATCGGGTCGGGCGTCGCGCCGGGCGACGCGGCCGGCGCCTCGCAGCCGCCCAAGCCGACGGGTTCTTCGTGACCTTGCTCGAGCGCATCTTCGGCGTCGAAACGATGGCGCGCGTTCGCGAAGAAGCGCGCCAAGCGCAGGCGCGAGCGCTCGCGCAGAGTGGGGCACGCGCGCCCGCTTCGATTCCTGCGAAGCCCGTTCTACGTCCGGCGCGGCGGCAAGCTCCGTCCGGCGCGGCGTCGCAAGCCGAGCCGTCCCCGGTCGGCGCGCCGCAACGCGTCGCGAGCGCGCCGCCTGCGATCGCGGGCGGCTTCGTCGACGCGCTTCCGGCCGAATTTCCGACGTCGATCCTCGGTACGGCGGTCGTCGACACGCCGCCGCTGCTCGTGGCGTTTGCCTCGCGCGAAGCGCTGCTCGCGGCCATCGTCTTTTCCGAGGCGCTCGCGCCGCCGCTCGGACTGCGCTAAAACTTTTTGCCGGTCCATAGAGTTTAAGGAGAGATAGATGGGGAGTTTCTTCACTGCCTGAGGCGCGCACCGAGCGCGTCTTCGAACTTGCGGGATTGCGCGACCCGCTCAGTTTCTGCGGTCACCACGACCGTAATTTGACGGCCCTCGAAGGGCTGGTCCCAGTCGTCGTCAATCTCGACGGCGAGCGTTTGCGGGTTTCCGGTGCGCCCGAAGCCGTGCGCTCGGCGACTGAAATATTGACGCGCATGCGCGAAGCCGCGAACGACGGTGCGCAATTGACGCCGGATGACGTAGCGCTTGCCGCTCGCGAAACGCTCGGCGGCGACGCCGCGCCGCGCTCGCATCCGAAGACGCTCTTCACGACGCAACGCGGCAAAGACATTCGGCCGAAGACCGAGGGCCAGCGGCGACTCGCCGAGACGATGGAACGCTGCACGCTGACCTTCGGCATCGGGCCCGCCGGCACGGGCAAGACGTTCCTCGCGATGGTGATGGCCGTGCGTGCGCTGCGCAATCGGGAAGTCGCGAAGATCATCTTAACGCGCCCGGCCGTCGAAGCGGGTGAGAAGCTCGGATTTCTGCCCGGGGATCTCAAAGAAAAAGTCGACCCGTATCTGCGTCCTCTTTACGACGCGCTCGCCGAATTGCTCGACGACGGCGTTACGGCGCGTTTCATCGAGCGCGGCACGATCGAGGTGGCTCCGCTTGCATATATGCGTGGCCGCACGCTTTCCGATGCCGTCATCATCCTCGACGAAGCGCAGAACGCGACGCGCGAACAGCTCAAGATGTTCTTAACGAGGCTCGGGCAAAATTCGAAGATGATCGTCAACGGCGACGTGACGCAAATCGATTTACCGCGCGGTTCGCATTCGGGTTTACTCGACGTTCCGCGCTTATTCGCAGACGTCGAAGACGTCGGCATCGTGCAACTGGACGAAGCGGACGTCGTGCGCCACCCGCTCGTCGGCCGCATCATCCGCGCTTATTCCACGTTTACCTAAACGCGCCTAAGCGGTGATCTACCTTCGCAACTCGACGCGCAAACATCCGCTGTCGTTACGCCGCATCGAGCGCAGTGCCCGGAGGCTGCTCGCGGCAACCGGCCGGCCGGGCGCCTCTCTCTCCTTAACGTTCGTCGGGGACGCCGCGATGCGCCGCGTTAATCGCGAGCATCGGGGCAAAGATCGCACGACCGACGTGCTAAGCTTCCCGCTCTACGAACCGTTCGCCGTACCTAAACGCGCGGCGGCCGGGCATGGTGAGTTACTCGTCGGCGACATCATCATCAGCGTCGACGCCGCCGTGCGCCAGGCTGCCGCCTACGATGCGAAGCTGGAAGCCGAAATCGAACGCCTCCTCGTGCACGGCATCGCGCACTTGCTCGGACACGATCATGAAGTGCCGGGCGAGCGCTCTCGCATGATACGCGCGGAGAAGCGGCTCGCGGCGGCAATCGCGTTGCCTTGGCCGTACGGCGTCTTCGACGAATAAGCTCTGCTAGCGGTCTACACGTTCTCCGGATAGAGATCGAGAGTCGGCCAGTGCGTTATGCCATTCGCAATCCGGTCGATACCGTGTTCGAAGCCGAGGCCCATCCCATCGATGTTGAGGTCGAGGTGATTGAATACCGCGCCGAGCGTGATGTCGTTCGGAAGCCGGCGAACCGCCGAAAACGTTCCGAAAGCAATCGCCCCGGCATGCGCTAAGACGACTTTGCCCGGCGTCACGTCCCAACCGAGGCCGTAGTACTGCGATTTACCGCGCCAGAATTCGATATTCGGCCGCCGTAACATGATCGCGATCGTTTGAGCCGACAGGAGCTGCTTGCCGGTCGTGCCGTCGACCGCATTGAGAAAGCGTGTGAGATCGGGCGCATGCGCGATGTAGCCGCCGTGCGCGTCGATTGCGCGACCGTCGAAACCGGCGTATGAATACGGGCGCGTTTGTGGATCGTCTTCGTACACCGAATACATCGACACTTGCGCGCCGTCGTCGTAAAACACTTCGCGCGGTAAACGGTCGGCCGGCCACGTGCGGCGCATGAGCGACATACTTCGAATGCCGGCCGGCTTCAAAACGAGTCGCTCGACCGCGACACCGTACGGTTGTCCGGTCAAGCGCTCGATGATGCGCCCGAGCGTGTTGTAGCCGACGTTCGAATACGCGTAACCCGACCCGGGCGTAAAGCCGAGCGGCCGTCCCATATTGTAGCGCACGAGATCGACGGTCGTCGCCGGCCGCGGATGGTGAAACGCGTCCGCAGCGAGGCGCGACCCGTTGAACTGCAGGTCGTCCGGCACGTTGACGAACCCGCTCGAATGTTCGAGTAAGTGCCGGACGGTAATCGACCGAAGGCGGGGATCCGGCGTCGTTCCTGGCGGCGGCGTGAAGTCGCTTAAAATATCGAAAGCTCTCGCGTCGAACTGTGTGTAGCCGCTCTCGATAAGCCGTAAGATGGCGACGGCCGTAAAGGGCTTACTCGAACTCGCGATCCGGAAAAGCGACGTCGGTGAAACAGCCGCGGCACGCGGCTGATTCTGCAAATCGTCGACGTAGCCGAAGCCGCGTGCGTAGACGAGTTTCCCAGCCTTCGCTACCGCGAGTTGGCCGCCCGGGATGCTCCACTGTTTGAGAAAGTCGACCATGAACCCGTCGAACGCTGCCAATTGCGGCACGTGACGACCGGTGATCGGAGTCGAAGCCGTAGCTGTCGCGTTTGCGGCCGGGCGACCGGCCGGAGTGCCTTCCGGCAAGCCCGCGGCGCGACTCGTTTGCGGCGCGATAGCCATGGCCGATGCTGAAGTCGCCGTCGCGATAAAGGCGCGTCGTTCCAATTGAATCCTCCGGCTTGACACGTGCGGATTCTCGCGTTCGACCCAATAACACCGATTCTTGTCGGCCGGCGATAAAACGCTGCGCCGCTTAGCCTTGCAAGACCGTAGGTTCACCTTCGGGCATCATGTAATACTCGGTGATGGCTCAAACGGCTGTGGCTCCGGCGCTCGGGAGCCGCTCGATTGCGGCTCTGCCCGGTCCTCGCGGTCTGCCGGTATTCGGGCACGTGCTCGCGTTGCAGCCGAAGAAATTGCATCTGATTCTCGAGCGTTGGGCCGAGCGTTACGGATCCACGTATTCGATTCGACTCTTTAATCGGCGAGTCGTCGTAACGACGGATCGTTCGGCCATTGCGGCTGCACTGCGGCGACGCCCGGAGATTTTTCGGCGCATGGCCGTCATGCAAGACGTATTGCAGGAGATGTCGGTTGACGGCGTCTTTTCGGCAGAGGGTGAACCATGGCGCGTTCAGCGACGTTCCGTCGCGCAAGCGCTCGATGCGTCGCACGTGCGTAATTTCTTTCCGACGCTTCGCTCCGTAACCGAGCGGCTGAAGCGGCGTTGGGATCTCGCCGCGCAAGCCGAGAAGCCGATCGACGTTTTGAGCGAGCTCTCGCTCTACACGGTCGACGTCACGACGAATTTTGCATTCGGATACGACATGAATACGCTCGAACACGATGGTGACGTCATGCAAGATCATCTCGCGCGCGTATTCCCGATGATCAACCGCAGAATAAATATGCCGTTCCCATACTGGCGCTATTTTAAGCTGCCCGTCGATCGCGCTTTCGACCGTTCCGTCAGCTATGTGCGCGAGCGGGTCCGAGAGATGATCGAAGCTACGCGCGGCCGGCTCGCGCTCTCGCGCGACGGCGAGGTGCGACCGAAAAACTTCATGGAGGCTATGCTCGCCGAAGAGGCGGACGGCGAGGCCCGGCTCACGCCCGATGAACTTTACGCGAACGCCATGACGATTTTAGTTGCGGGCGAGGACACGACGGCTAGCGCCCTCGCTTGGTCGCTGCACCTGATCGCTTCGCACCCCGAGGTGCAAGCGCGCCTGCAAGCAGAGGCGGATCTCGTGCTCACGGGCGATCACGTACTCTCCGATCTGAGCGACATCGGGAAACTCGTTTATCACGATGCCGTCATCTCGGAGTCGCTGCGCCTTAAGCCGGTCGCCCCGCTGCTCTTTCTGGAAGCGAACGTCGCCACGGAAGTCGCCGGCGTCTCGGTAGCGGCCGGAACGCCCGTCTTTCTCGTCACCCGACCGCACGCCCTGAGCCGAGAGGGCTCGGAGGCACTCAACTTCGCACCGGAACACTGGCTCGATGGAAGCGGCCGCCGCGGCGGCGATTTCGCCTTCGGTGCCGGACCGCGCTTATGTCCGGGCCGAAATCTCGCGCTCGTCGAATTGACGGTCGCTTTATCGATGATCGTGAAAAATTTTGCCTTCGAATCGCCTGCGAACCGTACCGAGGTCTACGAAGAATTTTCGTTCGCAATGGTCCCGAGGAACTTTCGATTGCTCTTGCGCAAACGCGAGCCGAGCTCTCGCTAATTACGGAGCAGTCGTCGACGCGCTCGGACGACACGCCCACAGAGAGCGTACCGATCTTAAATGCAAACGCTCGAGCGCTCACGAGACGAAAAGAAGAATGAGAGCGGTAAAAGGGGAGAACGAGAACTTTACGATACGCTTGCGCCTCTATTTACGGAAGGCTGGACGCTCGTAGCTCGAAATCCCTGCGTGGAGATCGCGGACCGCAGCTTCGGCGACGTAGACGGCGGTGGGCGCACTTCGACTAGAAAGACCACTCGTGCGCGTTCCACGTCGGCG
>CAXTIY010000041.1:0-14432 GCA_964244215.1 uncultured bacterium | reverse complement strand
GGTACGGCGAGCGAGATCAGCCGCTCGATCAGCGCTCGGCCGATACCCCGGCCGCGGGCTACGGGACGCACGAAGAGATCCTCGAGGTAGCATGCGTGCCGAACGCTCCAGGATACGGATGAACGACGTAGTTCGCGAAGCCGAGCAACGCGCCGGGCGGTCAGGCTCCGCGAGCGGTCGCACGAAAACGTCTTTCTTCAACACGCAGGCTCGTTGCGGACCTCGCGCTCCGAAACCTCGGCACCATGGCGCGCACCCGCGACAAGGAACGTTCCGCGACAACGGAAAGCCTCGGATAAGCGACGGTCGCCGCTATAAGGAGTTTTTACCGTGTTCGCAGCGTTACGTCGCCTATCGATTTTTCTCGCGCTCCTTACTGCGGCCGGTCTCGCGACGCCGGCGGCCGCGCAAACGCTTAGCGACGATCATCTCCTCTTTGCCGAAGGTGATTTACCACTCGAAAACGGCGGTTCGATAAAAAATTTCTCGCTTTCGTACGTAACGCACGGCACGCTCAATTCGGCGAAATCCAATGCGATATTAATGACGTCGCCGCTCGGCGGCAACCATCATCGCATCGATTTCTTGATCGGGCCTGGCAAGCCGTTCGATACCAGTAAGTATTTTACGATCTGCACGGACGCAATCGGTAACGGCCTTACGACCTCGCCGAGTACGAGCACCATCCAGCACGGCACGGCATTTCCGCATTTCGTATTGCGTGACAACATCACGGCGCAGAAGCGACTACTCGATCATCTAGGCATCAAGCATCTCGTCGCCGTGACGGGCGCCTCGATGGGCGGCATGCAATCGCTGCAATGGGCGGTGAGTTATCCGACGATGATGACGTCGGTTATCGCGATTACGCCGCTCGCCCGTACGCCCGCGTGGTCCGTCGTCGTTATGGAAGCCATGAACCACGCCCTCGAAGCGGACCCCGCCTTCGCCGGCGGCGCATACACGCAGCAGCCGGTCGCCGGCTGGCGCGCGGCTTGGGACATTCTCGTCGGCATCACGACGCGGACACCGGACGGCCTCGATGCGACGTATCCGAACGCGCTCGATGCGATTGCGTGGCTGCACGATTGGGAGGAGAAGCAACTCAAAACGAAGTTCGATGCCAACGACTGGATGTATCAATCGTGGGCTTACGAACGCGCCGACGTTTCGACGACGCCCGGCCTCGCGCACCCGGGAGATTTAGCAGCGACGCTCGGAGCGATTAAAGCGAAGACGATCGTCATGCATGACAAACTCGATCTGCTCAATCCCACGGCCGAGTCGCGCGAAGCGACCGCCCTTATTCCCGCCGCGACGTTCGTCGAGAACCCGAGCGCCGGGCTCGGCGGTCATTTTTCGGCGAGCGCTCAAAGCCCGGGCGACGTAGATTTCATGGTCGCGACCGTCGCCGCGTTTCTCAAGCAAAACAATCTGTAGCGCGATACGTATCTTTGGCGAGAAACGCCCTCAAGTACGGTGCCGTAAGACTGACTTCGCTACGGGCGACATCGTTCGGTGTTCCGGCGACGACGATGCGGCCGCCCACGTCTCCCGCGCCCGGGCCGATATGCCGCAATCGACGAGCCGCGCTGGATCTACGGGCGCACGTGGGGCGAAGAGACGAGCTCGCTCGCGATCGAAAGCCGCGCGGGCGAAGACGTAATCGCCGAACTGCGTCGCCGCGGCCACGAGCTCACCGTGATGGGACCTTGGGAAGAACGCGTCGGCCACGCGCAAGCGATTCGCATCGATCGCGAGACCGGCATGCTCTACGGCGGCGCGGACCCGCGCTCCGACGGGCTCGCGATGGGCTTCTAAGCGGCCGTCACTTGAATGCCGACACGCCGCAAATCTCTTTACCGACGACGAGCATCTGCATGTGGTCCGTGCCCTCATACGTGAAGACCGCTTCCATGTCGGCGAAATGCCGTGCGACGTGGTAATCGAGTAAGATTCCGTTCCCGCCTAACAGATCGCGCGCATCGCGTACGACATCGCGCGCTTTCTGACAATTCATCATCTTCGCGAGCGACGCCATGCCCTGGGTCATCTTTCGCTGGTCCATCAACTGGCTCAGTCGCAAGCAGAGTAATTGCATGTTGACGATCTCGCCCAGCATGTGCACGAGCTTATCTTGCACCAGTTGGAACGACACGAGCGGCTTCCCGAATTGCTTACGCTGTTGCGTATAGGCGAGCGCGTATTCGTACGCGGCGGTCGCGTGACCGATCGCTTCCCACGCGACGGCGTAGCGCGTTGCGGTGAGCACCTTGGCCGTGTCTTTGAAATCGCGGGCCCGCGCGAGCCGATTCTCGAACGGGATACGCACGTCGTCGAGCGTGACGTCGGCCTGCCATACCGCGCGTTTCGCGATCTTGCCTTCGATCACGACCGCGTTAAAACCGGCCGTTCCCTTTTCGACGACGAAGCCGCCGACGTCGCCCTGCTCGTCGCGCGCCCACACGATGATGACGTCCGCAAACGACGCGTTGCCGATCCACTTTTTAGCGCCGCGAAGCACCCATGAGCTGCCGTCTCGGCGAGCCGTCGTTTCGAGCGCGATCGAATCGGAACCGTGGGTCGGTTCGGTTAGCGCGAAGGCACCGATTTTCTCCATGCGCGCCATACTCGGCAGCCATCGTTCGCGTTGTTCGTTCGAACCCAGTAGCGCGATCGAGCCCATGGCGAGCCCGGAATGAACGCCGTAGAAGGTCGCGATACTCGCGTCGCCACGCGCCATTTCCGCAGCTACGAGTCCGGCACCGACGAGCGATAAGCCGGGCGAACCGTAGCCTCGGATGGGACCGCCCGCGAGATCGAGTTCGCGCAATTTCGGAATGATCTCAAACGGAAACTCCGCCCGATCCCAATAGGTGCCGGCAATCGGAATGACTTCGCGATCGACCCAGCTGCGGACTTTGTCCCGGACCGCCCGCTCTTGCGGTTCGAGCAACTCATCCGTGAGGTAGTAGTCCGTTCGGGTAGGAGTCGTCGGCAATTCGAATTCGTGGAATTGCTCTGCGATCGCCCGTGGGTCGCCCGTGGTGGTCATGACATCCCTCTCGTTCGGCTCGGCAGCAGCGGACCTTAATCGTTCTTCGGTCTTAGCCGGTGTTACCCGAGCCGTATGCAGCATCCCCGGGCTTCACGAAAAGCACCTTTTCCGAATCGCAGGTAGCTGCTTTTCGCCGATTCTGCGTTCGCTCGAGGATCGTTCGAGCGGCGCCCTCGCTACGAAGATTCGCGGCCGACGCGGTTACCGAATATATTTCGCTCGAAGGAGTACCGATCGAGCGAGCGCGATGCCGTGAGAATAGCGACGATCAGCGCGTACGCGAGTCGTTCGGTCACGATATCGTATCTCGTAGACGCGCGGCGATCGAAATGGCGATGCGATGGGTCGAGCGAATTGCTCTGGATGAAGCGATCGTCGCTGCGCATCGCCGCTACTGCGAGCTTAGTGGCAGCAGCGACGGCCCCGGCCGTCGCGCACGAGAAATGGTTCTACGATTCCGGCGGCCATCCGCTTCACTTCGATCTGTTGTTACGGCCGTTGCCGCTCGCGCTCGTGGGCGCCGTCGTGGCGGTAACGCTCGTCGGGCTCATCGTGTGGCGCATGAGAGGCGAACGCGGCTTCTTGCCCGGTCCTGCGGTATTCGGTGCGACGGCGCGTAGCAAGAGTATCTTGTACGGGTTGTTGCCGCTGACCATCGGCGTGCATTGCGCGGTTCCTTTACTCGTCGACGGCACGCAAACGCGACTATTTTCGCCGAACGATACGATGACGGGCGCTCCGGCATATGTTATCGGCCTGTGCGAGACGTTCGTCGCGCTATCGTTCTTCTATGGCGGCTTGACGCGCATCAGCGCCGTGTTACTCGGGGCGATTTGGCTCGCGAGTTTTTGGATCGTCGGTCCCGAAGCGACGCTCGAGAATACGCTCTTCCTCGGCGTTGCCGCATTCTTCTTTATGGCGGGACGCGGACCGCTCTCGATCGACCGGCTGCTCGTTCCCAAACTCGAACCGCCCGCCTGGCTCGTACGCAACGCCGTTATTCCGCTACGCATCGGGCTCGGTATCAGTTTGACCGTCGTCGCGTTTACGGAAAAGCTCGCGAACCAACCGCTAGCACTCGATTTTCTCAACCGCCATCCGTTGAACTTTACGGCGGCGCTCGGACTGCCGCTTTCCAACGAATTATTCGTGCTCTTCGCAGGTAGCGTCGAGCTACTGATCGGGCTTTGGATAACGCTCGGCATCTTCAACCGGGAAATCGTCATCATCGCGCTCTTACCGTTTAACCTCACACTGAGCGTCTTCAACCAAACCGAACTCGCGGGTCATCTGCCCTTCTATGGCATTATGGCGCTGCTTCTCATCTGGGAAACCGGTAGCGAGAATCGGCGGGAGTGGCTCGCCGGCGTTTCCGGCACGGCGGAAGCCGAGAGTATCGCGGCCTTTACAGCGGCGAAATTACCCTAAGGTTAACGTAGATTGCTATGTTCCGATCATCGCTTAGCCCGCTTTCGAAAAGCAAAACAAGCGGGGTAGCTTTCCACGGAAACCGCCGGGCAGCGCAGAATGAGCGCAGCCGAGATGAGTGTGGGCGAGTTCGGCTCTTTGCTTCGCGAATTTCGATGCGCCGCGGGCCTGTCGCAAGAAGCCCTTGCGGAGCGTTCGCGCTTGAGCCCGGGCGCAATTAGTACATTAGAGCGCAGCGCGCGTCGGGGCCCTCAACACCAGACGCTCGCGCTCCTAGCAGAGGCGCTGCAGCTCGGGTCGCAGGAGCGCGCCCGTTTCGAAGAATCGGCCCAGGCGGGCCGCCGTCGGTCTCCGCGCGGTCATGTAACCGCGAGTGCGGCGATGCCACATAATCTGCCTCGCATCCTCACGTCGTTCCACGGGCGGGAAGCCGATCTCGCGGAGCTCGCGGAGTTGATCTCATCGCGGCGGCTCATCACGCTGCTCGGCCCGGGCGGCGTCGGAAAGACGCGCTTGGCACTCGAGGTCGCAAATCGCCAGCAGGGCGGTGAACGATTCTCGGGCGGGGTTTGGTTCGTCGATTTCGCCCCGATGAATTCCCCGGATTTGGTTGCTACCGCCATCGCACGAATACTTAGCGTTCGGGAGCAGCCGAATGTAGAATTTCTGCATGCGATCGGTGCGGCGATTGCTCGCAAAAAGACGTTACTGATTCTCGACAACTGCGAACACGTCTTAGATGAATGCGCTCGCATCGCGGAAGCCGTGCTTCGCGATTGTCCCGGCCTCGTGGTGCTGACGACGACGCGAGAAGCATTACGCATCGACGGCGAATGCGTGGTTCGCGTGCAGCCCCTGCCGTACGACGAGCGCGATTGCGAAGGGCCGGCACTGGATCTGCTGCTCGATCGTTTAGCCGAAGCAGATTTCATGCGCTACTCGCGTCTCCAGGACGAAGATTTCGAGCACGCGGCCTCGATCTGTAAACGACTCGACGGCATCCCGCTCGCCCTCGAACTCGCGGCGGGTCGGGCGCGCGAATTACCGCTCGCGCATATCGCGGCCGGTCTCGACGAGCGCTTCGGCCTGCTCGTGCGCGGACGTCGTACCGCGTTACCGCGACAGCACACGCTGCGCGGGATGATCGACTGGAGTTTCGCGCCGCTCGCGCCGAGCGAACAAGAACTCTTCGCTCGCCTCGGGCTCTTCGCCGAGGCGTTCACGCCGGAAGCTGCAAGCGCCATCTGCGGCGACGATGCGCGAACCGTTCGGAGCGGCCTCGCCACCCTAATTTCGAAGTCGCTGGTCTGCGTGGTCGAAGACCGCAATGGCCGTATGCGCTATCGGCTGCTCGAAACGATGCGCGCGTTTGCCCTCGATCGACTTCACGAGCGCGGGGAGTACGATCGTTTCGCGCATCGCTTCGCCACGTATTTCTGCGCGAGAGCGAAGGAGGCCGACGCCCGATACGGCCGGGTTACCAATAGCGAATTCCTCGCTTCGGTAGAAACGGACCTCGAAAATTTTCGCGCCGCGCTCGAGTGGAGTCTCGGCCAACGAAACGATCCGAAAATCGGCGCCGAGCTCGCGGGCGCGATGGGCTGGATTTACCGCCAAAGCGCGCTGTTCGTGGAGGGCGCGCGGTGGGCCGAACGAGGGCTGGCCGAAGTGCGAGACGCAGCTCCCATGCTCGTCGGGCGGCTACACATGGCGCTCAGTATTTTTTACTTGAACGCGGGCGAAATGAATCGCGCTTTGGACTCGGCCGAGCTCGCCACCGAAGCGTACCGTGCCGCACCCGCCGTGCCCGAGCTGTCGTGGTCGCGCGCGCAAGAGGGAGGCTGCCTACTGTTTCTCGGCCGTCGCGACGACGGTCGCGCTGCCATCGAAGAAGCGGTCGAGGTCGCGCGAGAGCAGCGAGATACCTTGCGACTCGCAGGCGCCCTCAACGCTCTCGCGTTGACGATTCCGATCGAACGGGCGGCGGAGCGTTTCGCTCCGCTCGAGGAATCGATACGCACGTATCGCGCCGCATCCGCCGACGGTGCCATGGTACCGACGGGAAATCTAGCTGAGGCGCACTATGCGACGGGGAACTTTGCAGCCGCTCTTTCGTGCGGATTGGACACGGTCTCGATGGCCCGCGCAAATCGGGATCGCTCTTTTCTCGCGGGAGTGCTGACAAACGTTGCGGCCTACGCGCTTGCGGTCGGTGACGTCGCGCAGGCGGACCGAGCGGGACAAGAGGCGATGCGCTTGGCGCGCGATATCGGGACGACGCACTACATGATGGGCGCCTTCCAGCATCTCGGAAGCGTCGCGGCACGACGGGGAGCCTTCGAGCGGGCCGCACGCCTGCTTGGAGCTTCGAACGAACGATATCGGGAATTCGGTATTGCGCGGGAGTTCACGGAACGATCGCTCTACGATCGCTCGATCGAAGAGATTCGCACCGCACTCGGCGAGGAACGTCTGCTCTTTCATCTGGGCGAAGGCGCCGCCTTGCCGGTCGAGCGCGCCGCGGACGAGGCGCTTCTCCCGATCGTTTAGTGCGACGACGATCACCGCAATGCCCGTTCCAGGGCCGCATTTGGTCCGACCCAGGCGGCCATTGCCTCACGATTATCGCACTCCGCGCGTCGCGCGCCAAGCGACGGAGCTCGCACGTTTAACTCCGACAGAAAGACCGAGGGCACGACGTTTGAGCCGTTGCACGATCGAGCGGTCGAGAGAGCGCTTATCGGATGAGTCAACATCGCTGTGCGTCTCCGAGCGAGCGATTCAGCGTAGAGTCGCACGGCCACAGCGAGCCGGGCTCGGACGACTCATACAACTAATTCGCACAAGTACGTCCGAGGCTGGACGAGGTGCCCTCGGCCTGCGAGACTAGATGCATGGAGGGTTTTATGTCTCACGTTCAGCGCGCATTCATTGCGCTCGTGCTCGTCGCCGGCGTCGCTGGCCACGCAAGCCAAGTAAAAGCCGACGCAATGTCCGATCAAAAGAAAGTCTACAAGGCACTTGGTGGCAAAACGGAGATCGGACCCGGGAAGTGCACCATCTTTACGAAAAGCGACGCCGAACGTTTTTTTAAGGCGCCGGTCGTGCACGTCGAAACGGAAATGGATAAGACGGATTGCGCGTGGGGCCTTGCGAAAAATCCGTCGGCCGGAGTCCTCGTTTCACGCGCATCACGGTCCGCCTGGTATCCTCCACGGCCCGGAGACACCGCGACTAGCCAGATTCATCACGTCACGGGCGTCGGTGAGAACGCGTACACGTCCTACATGAACGCCGGTGCCGGCGGCATCTACTCCGCAGGCGTTCTCACCTCCAAAGGTGTCACGAGCGTCGCACTTAACGAAAAAGCCGGAAACGCCGCGACCGCTCTCGCGATCGCCCGCATGGTCATGAACCGCTGAGCGCGCGGAAAGAATCTCACGGCGCTTCGTGTGGTTCTTACGTCCGGAGGTGTCGCGAGCGTTACGCCGGCCGAAGCGGCAGGCGACGCGGGCCACTGGCGCCCGAGATCGCGCGCACGGTCATTAGGCGCCGAGCGCGTAGAGGCGTTACGCCGTTACGCTAACACGTCTTACGTGCTAGCCGGCTAGGGTAGCCCAGAACGGCGATGCAGTTTTAACCAACGGACGCTCTTCGGACGGCGCTTCGCTACGCTTCGGTTGCCGGCCAATGAGGCCGGAATAAGCCGGAGGCCCGAGGCACATGAGCAACGGTCGCGTAGAGCGTTTACCAAGGCAGATCAGTAGCGAAGAAGCACGCCATCGCTCGGACCGGACGGTCCGACAGTTCACCGCGATCGTAGCGCGCGTCCGCGCTGCGGACGATGTCCTCCATGGCAAAGGAATCGCTCGCTTACTCGTAGCAGGAAGGCAGACATTCTCCTCTACTTTTAGTGTAGCGCGAGGCACCATGCAAATTGTGCCGCTGCGGTCGCCACGACGACCGCGCATAGCGACGGCGCAACATGACGATGCAAGAGCCTCTGCCGAGAGCCGACGCCGTTCATGATGTCGCTCGACGACACGTTAGAGGAGGCGCCGGAAAACGCGCTACTTCTGCGGCTCGAGGCAGGTTCGACGCTTGGGCAGAGCGCGGCAGCCGGCTCGACCGATTCCGCGCGCCTCTGGCTAGACGTTAAGAAAGCCGGCCAACGCGTCGCGCTGTTGGAAACCTCGCTTGCGGAAGTCGGCTACCGGACGGACCGCGTCGTAGCCGACGACGAATTCGAGTTACCACTCTATATCGGTCGTTCGCTATCCGCACTGTTTTCGGTGGAAAGCGAAATCGTGTGGCTCGTCCTTACGGAGCCACGCGGGCCGTTACCGAGCCTGCCGTGGGAAGCGCTCTTTGCGCCGTGGATCGCTTCGCCGCTCGTCCGCTACTCGACGAATAACGTCTACGCCGAGCGCTTGGAGCAAACGCGCGATAGCATCGTCTGCTTCTGCTGCGGCGCCGACGATACCATGGCCGAGCGCCGCGCCGTCGTTCAACTGTACCTCGGCATGTTGCCCGAGCATCTCGGCGATTCGACGATTCACGTGTTCGCGGACGAAACGACGCGGACGTTGCTCGGCGATACACGGCCCCAATTCATTATTTACGAGCCGCCGACAGAGTGGGACGTTCCAGACACGACGCGGGGCGACATCAATCATCCATGGCTTGTTTGGGTGCGCGACGCGATGCGTGGGAAGACGGTAAATTTCGTTCATATCGTCTGCGACGGGACGCTCGGCGACCAAGAGGGCGGCTTGGCTTTCATTAGTCCGATCAGCTCGACCGACAACCGCATCGGCTATCCCGTGGGTGCACGTGAACTAAACACGTTTCTCGATCACCTCGGAACGTGGGCTATCGGCTTTAGTTCACCACCGACGAATCAGTCGGTAGCCGGCTTGCGCTACTTGCACGACCAGCTCGGCGAAGAACGAGCCGGCCCCGTGCTCTTGCACGACATGGTGCGCGACTTCGACGGAACCGCGCTGCTCGCCGGGTACTATTTCTATCTAAGCGGCGGAGCGACAGTTCATTCGGCAGCGACGTCGCTCTATTGGAATCCGGCGCGGAGTAGATTTAAGCCCGCGCAAAAACGGAGATTAAGCGACGTTACCCCGATGACGCGTTTAAAATTGACGAACTCCGGCGTCGCGACGCCGAGCTGGGTATCGACCGCGCAGCGTACGATCGAAGCTTCCTTATCCGCCCTTCGATACTCGGCGGTATCGAAAGAAGAAGCGGAGATCCAACAGGGCATCGCTGCAGCGCTGCAAGCTGCTAGCGACGCGATCGCGAGATCGGCAGATCGAAGCCGGCGCGGGACCGAATCCGATTTGGAGGAACGCGCCGATGCCCGAGAGTGACCGCACGGTCGTCTTTTTCCAACCGACGTCCGATAAATCGCGCGATGTCTACTTTTCCTTAACGGCGCCCAAGACCCCGGCCGCCGCCATGCTCCAACTGTTCAGCATCGATCCGGAAAAAGATCCGTTCTGCGAACTTCCTAGCGAGACGCCGCAGGGTGCGCCTTACGTGCGCGACTTCGGCCAGCAGCTGTACGACGTTCTAAACACTCACCCTGCGGTGCGGATGCGGCTCGCGGAAATTTTCGCGAGCGAGAAAACGCAACCGATCTACTTCCATGTCGGCTCGATATTGGACGATGCGTTGCCGTGGGAAACGCTCTACTGCGATCAGAAAGAATTCGTCGCTTTCGATTCGCAGTTTCCAATCGCGAATCTCTACGACGTGAATCTACGTGGCTCTCGCGCGAGCGCATACACGTTTACTCCGCCCTTGACGATCATGCTGATCCTTTCAGGGCCGCCTGCGAAGAATCCGGACGAACCATCGGCTTCTCTAATCGAGTGGCAAGGGCTTTGGGCACGTCTGGCAACGGATTTCGGACTGCCGCTAAAGATAAGGGTCGTTACGAGCGACGAACAAGTGCTACGGACCATCGGACAACTCGATCTCGAATGGGTGACGGCGGATCCGATCGTCGACTTGTCGACATTGATGCTCGCGATCAAACAATTCCGGCCACGTTTGTTACACTTCTATTGCCCGTGCAGTGCTCCCGGAACGCTCGACATTCCGACGAAAAGCGATTGGTCCGCGCTCGTGCAAGGGAAGTCGGGATGTTCGATCAGTTTCTCCGCAAGACTGTTGCGTGAAAAGGCGGACAACATCCAAGCAATCTGGGCGGTAACGCTCAATTGCTTCACGATCAGCGTCGTTCCCGACGGCGAGAAACATCTCGCGTCCCGAGCACCGCGGAAATTCGCCCGAGAACTCATAAGAAATGCGTTTCCTATCGCCGTCACGACGAGAGAGCCAGTCGATGCGAGCCAAGCGCGCTGCACGTTTAGTCAATTCTATATGGACGCGATCGTTATGATCGCCGATGTGCCGCTCGATGGTAAGCCGAATGAAATCGAATGGTCCGCGAATCTGCTTTTGAGTCGCTCCAACCTCATCAAGCATCAACACGAAGGTGATTCGCCCGAATTGCGCGAGTCTTGCCGCCACTGGACGATTCCCGTCCTCTTCGCCAGCCCCGAGCCGTTCTTGATTAAACGCCCGGCCCCAGGAAGCGAAGTCGCTTTACACGATGCGTCCCACGACCGAACGACGACGACTCTTCTTGAAAGACTGAAATCGTTCGGTCTCGATTCCGACCCGGACGCTCAAGCATTTCTCGACTTTTTGGCAGCTCGCCGTGCCGGCTCGTAGTCCGGTCGTGACGAACGGAGCCGCGTCAGCGGGAGTTTTGCGTAGTTACGCCCACCTCGGCAAGGAGCTCGGCAGTCCGTCTGCGCCGCTCGGTGCCGCTGCGGAGCGGTGGGCGTTTAAGAATGCGCCGCCTCGGCTGCGAGCGTTCATGCCGTGCGACGCGTCCGTAAGCGATTGGCGTGATCCGAGCGTTGGTTGGGGCATAATACTCGCGGACGACCCAGCGCTTACCGAACGCGAGCGCGCTTGCGCCTACGACGCGCCCGAACCGATTAGGGAATTACTGCGCTGCCGCCCCGGCGCGACCGTGTTGCGTTACCGTCCGAACGCGCCGACGCGCGCTCGGCTCCTCTGGGACGCTACGAACGAAGTCGACGTCTCGCTCGCAAGCTCTCCGATCGGCGTGTCCGCCGGTTGTCTCCCGAAATATCTACTAATTTACGCGTCTCCGAGCGCCGTCCCGTGGTCGATCCAGTATGCACTGAACGTAACGCGCTGCGTCGGTCGGCTCGATTTATCGGGCACTTCTCTCGAGCACTACGTCAGCGCGCTCCTCTCCGATTGGGCGCACGTTCCCCCGCCGGCTGATAGCGTCGTCGTGTGGGCAACCGAACACGAGGCGGCGGACGCAACGGCCCGTGGCCGAGAGCTTATCGCGGAACCGTTCGTCCGCCGGGTTAAGCGCGATCCGTCGCGGACGAAGGACGTTATCTTTCTCGACGGCGACGAGCGTGCGACGGCCGGGCGCCTCGTACAGGCCTTGCGTTCGGAACGACCAGGTACGATCGTCACGTCGAGTAACGGAAGTTTCGATAAGTTTGAAGACGAGCACGCCGGCCGCGAAACGATCGGCGCGCCGGTAGACCAAAACGGCGACCTCGTCGATTTCCGAGCAGCCCTCGCGCTTTGGGATCCCGGTGGAGCCGTCTGGTACGCGAACGCCTCGTATTCCGCGGGCGTGGATGACGACGCCGTCTTCGAAGGGCTCGTCGATCGGGAATCGCTTCTGGGTCGGACGATTTCGCGCAGCGTCGTGACCGCGATGAGCGCGCCGCTCGCGAATTCCTTGCTTGGCGCGAAACGTCCGCTACGCGCATTCGTCGGCCATGTCGGCCCGCTCTTCGCGGCATCCGAGCTTGCCCCGACGGAGATCAGCGCGCTTACCGCGACGCTGGTTACCACCCTCGCGGCCGCAACGACCGGCAAAAAACCAATTGCCGAAATCTTCGCATCCGAATGGTTTAACAACGTCCCGAAGCTGTATGCCAAATTCGACAAACATTTGGGAGAATTCAACGCAAACATTACTCCGGCGTCGACCGTCATTCGAGACTTACTAACGGTCCTCAATGTCGAACGGACCGTTCTGCTCGGCGATCCCACGGTCGTCGCGCCGGCCGCACCCATCGACGCTAGTCCCTGAAATGACGCCGGCGAACCAACACCTGCGGCCGGTTTACTGCATAGCTATAATCGCGTTTATGTTCGCGGTCGGCTCGCTACCGTCGAGCGCGCTCGCGAGCGAGGCTGCAGCGTCGAGCGTGCCGTGGTGGAAAGACCTTCCAAATACGCTCGTGGATAAGGGTCTGCTCGCCATAATAATCGCTTGGGCCGGTTTTAGTTTTAATAAAGCGCTCGATCGACTTAAGAGTGAAGAATCGCTGAGTTCCGGCATCACCGACGAGCGACTGAAAAAGGTCGGCGAAATGTCGGAGGCGGCTTACGAGTGGGAAGCGGAAGTCTTCCGAGAAATCGAGCAACTCCGCCGAAAGGTTGGCAGGCTTCCGGTCATAGCGCAGTCGCAGCCCGTACAAGAATTCGCTAAGAAACGCAATGAGCTAGCTGCAAAAGGGCACGCGTGCTTATCGACCCTGGCGAAAAATCGCTTCTGGGTTGGCGACGGACTCTATGATAATTTTTCGCAGCTCTACACCCGCGTCGCAGCCGCGCTGGAAGGTGTCGTGGACGTTTCGTCGCTCGAGGCATGCGATGTCGTGTTGAAAGATGCCCACGTCAACGCTACCGGCGCGATGAAAACATTCATCCAAGATCACGTGCGAATGCGTGCCTGGTGGAATGCCGCCTCCAAAAACGCTGCCACCGCCACGCGAAGAAGTCTCTTCGTGAACCCATTCGCCTTACATACCTATACCGTAACCAAACGCGACGTCGATTAGAACGCGAGTGCTGCGTCAATGAATGATGGTGGATAACTCCGATACACCTTCGATGTAAAGCGTATTACAGAATCGTCCTCTATCTGAAATCGTGCGGCAAGACGTCCTAGCATGAATCCTCGAGTGGACGGACCATGACGAGCTCGACTGATTAAGGTGGCTTTCAAGCCATGGCGCTTTCGCTACATACCAGCCGTTTCGAGCCCGCCCGTCGATGGTCGCGCTTAGATTTTGCAGGGTATCGCGCTAAAGCGCTTCGCGATCCGGGAGCGCATGTCGGAGCTGCTTCTGATCGGTAGGCCTTCGCGGAGTTTAACGTTTTATAGGCACGAGCAAAATATCCTCAAGTACCATATTTGATTAAGACAACGCCTTAACAGGTAATGCGCTTCGGATGCCGCTCGATCATTTCGACGATATCAGGGACGACATAATCCGTAACGTTCCTCGGACTCGCCTCTTCACCGTTGAACAGCAACCACAAGTCGTTTCCCCTAATCTCCACGGAGCCATAGGAATTCAGATCGCGGTAGAGCAGCACTCGTTCCCCAAGGCGTTGCGCGCGCGGATCGTCCTTATAAGCATTAATCGAGGCGTCGATTAGATTTAGCTTACGCGAAAGGTCTCGCCTGATGGTGCCCTCGCTTTTCAAATGCATTCTGCCTTCATGGGGCGTCCGCAAAACGAATCCCTGAAAACCACCCTGCAGCGACGCGTAGCTGCATAACTCGCCCGTATTCGGTTGATAATATACTCCATTACGGTTACCAGCCTTCTACGAGTGCTTGCTCGATAGTTCGATTAGCGTCCATACGACGACCGCCCGGGCGTGGTCCGACTCGTACGCTACGGTGCGCGACGCCCGGCGCGCGTTTCCGTAGGCATGCCTACTAGATCCAGACGGCGACGCTACCCCCGCGAACATCCGTTTTTCATAAGCAGATGGAGTAATCCGTGGACGCCTAGTGGATGTGAGCCAGACCAATCAGTATCGCGATTGCAATCGCGAACCCAAC
>CAXTIY010000040.1:0-14922 GCA_964244215.1 uncultured bacterium | reverse complement strand
ATGTCTGCCGTTCCGCGCGGTGCGGCGATCTTGATCATTACGTCCTTCTTCGTCCCCGAGGGAGCGAGATGCCTCGACCCTTCCGGACGCGGGCCTCGGCCTCGTGCCTCGCAACCGCCCTCTGCTGCGCGGTGCTCGGACCTTCGGCGCTGCATGCCGCTCTCGCCGCCGCAGCCGGTAGTCTCTTCGAAGCGGCGCCCTTTGTCCTTGTCGCGGAGGCCCTGCCGAAGAAGCACGGCTTGCGTGCGCTAAGCGTTTTGGCGGGATGCGGATGCGGTGCCGACATCCCCGGCGCCCTCTCGCTTGCAGCCATCGGCCTTTGCTGGCTGACGTTCGGTCCCGCAGTCGCTCTGCTGCGTACGGCGGCGGGCGCCGCGCTGTTCATCGGCACGCGCCCGCGCGATCCGCGGGGCCGCCTTGAGCCGGTCGACGCCCTTTCACAGTTGCTGGCACTCGCGCCCGGTGCGGCTTTAGCGGCGGTCTGCTCGAGCGCCGTCGCGAGCCACGCGAGAGGCCTCTCGGCGGCGCCGGTCGCCGAGTTCGCGGCGTTCGGGATCGGCCTCGCGCTCGGCGCCCTGGCACCTTGCGGTACGGCCGCCGTCGCCATTGCCGCCGCGCTTTGGCCGCATCTGCCGTTCGCGGCAGCGGGCATATTGACCACGGGCGGCCTCGTTCCGCGCATCGCTCTTTACGGCGGCGGCAGGCGAGAGGGCGCGCGCGGAGGCGGCGCCGGCGGCAATGCCGGGCCGGGCGGCGAGCATACGCACGAGAAGGGCGGAGCCTGCTACGGCGAGCACGCAGCGCGCAGCCGGCGCGTTTGCGTCGCGAGGATGGCACTGGGTCTCGTGCTCGCTACGTTCGCGCTCGGCGGCCCGCGCGGTTTCGTCAACCCGCGGCTCGTCCCGTTCGAAGGACTCGCCGCCGCACTAGCCTTCGCCGGGATACGACGTTCGCCGGGCACGGGCGACGCGTTCGTCGTTCCGGCGATTCTCTTCGTCGCGCTCGCCGCGGGTTCGCCCGAACCGTCGTACCTGGCAAACGAAACGCGACTCGACGATGCCTTTGCGGGCGAACGCGTCGCCTTCACCGGAGTCGCCCATCGCCACGGTAAGGAAACGATCGTGCAGCGTTTCTCGATTACGTGCTGCCGCGTCGACGCGTCGGCCATCGCGGTGCGCATCGCGGAGACCCTCCCCGTCGCAGATGGAAGTTGGCTACGCGTGACGGGCGTTTTGATCGACGCTCCGAGCGGTCTGCTCTTACGGCCGAATGCCTGGCACAAAATCGCACCGCCGCTCGATCCATTCGTTTACCGTTGATGCAGCCGAAAGGTAGCCGAAGAGTCAGCGCACGCCATAGAGAGGCACGAACGTGGCTCTAAGCGAGACCATTCGTCCCACAAAATTCTGCCCGCAAGAAACGAGCCATTTAACGTTTGCGTCCGTGACCAGGAAAGCAAGATGAGAATTGCCTGATAATTGCACGCTTCTGCGGAATGCCGAGACGGCTGCCGAAGCGAGCACGTTCAATAATCAGGGGCGAAGGAGGCTCCGTCGATGCACAGTCGATTCACGCGGCTCGCCGGAACCGCCGTTCTTACGGGCTTCACCCTCGCCTCATTTTCCGCTGTAGCGCCGAACGCCGCGAGCGCCGACGAACAAGATCCCGGCGTCGCGCGCATTAGCTTGCTCAGCGGCGGCGTCGACGTGAAGCGCGCAGATTCCGGCGACACGGTTTCGGCTGTGGTAAACGCACCGCTGGGCGCCGGCGATTATCTGACGACGCAAGACGATGCACGCGCCGAATTACAACTCGACAATCTTACCGAGCTTCGCGTGGCCCCCGCCACGCAATTGCGTTTTACGACGATGACGTCGGATTCCAACGCCTTGCAACTCGCGCAAGGAACGGTCGAACTTCGCCTATTCCGCGGCAACGGCGCTAATCCCGAAATCGATACGCCGAACGCCACCGTTCGCCCGACCGGTAGCGGCGCGTTCCGCGTCAGCGTCGACAACGACGGCAACGCGATCGTCACCGTTCGCTCGGGCGAAGCCACCGTTTCAACGCAGAACGATTCGCAAACGATTGCCGCGGGAACCTCCGTCGCTGTCGACGGAGGTTCTGGGGACGCGCAGTTTCAATCGATCCCGCAAGTTGCCACCGACGACTTCGACGCATTCAACCACGACCGTGACCGGCACGAAGCGGACGTTCCGAGCTACGCATACGTCGACGACCAAATCGTCGGCGCGAATGATCTCGATCAATACGGAACGTGGCAAAACGTCGATGGTTACGGCCAGGTGTGGCATCCGCACCATGCGGCGAATTGGGCGCCGTATCAAGACGGCAACTGGACGTGGGAACCCTATTACGGTTGGACGTGGGTGTCTGCCGAGCCGTGGGGCTGGGCTCCGTACCATTACGGCCGCTGGTTCTACGCCTCCAATAATGGCGGCTGGTGCTGGACCCCGGCCACGCAATACATTCGGCCGGTGTACCGCCCCGCACAAGTCGCCTTTTTCTCGTTCGGATTCGGTAACGGCGGCGGAATCAGCATCGGCTTCGGAAACGTCGGTTGGGTTCCGCTCGGCCCGACGGATACGTTCCGCCCGTGGTGGGGCGGCAACGGTTACGGCGGCGGAGGCTACGGCGGACGCGGCTATGGCGGCGACACGGTCGTCAACAACATAACGAACATAACCAACGTGACGAACATCTACAACTATCACAACATCAATGCGCCGGGCGGCATCGTTGCCGTACGTAACACGAACTTTCGCAACGGCGAATTCCGCCAACACCTCGACGTAACGCCGGCGCAGTTGCGGAGCGCGAAAATCGATACGGTGCGCGGCGTCGTGCCGATCGTACCGACTGCACGTAATCTCGCTTATAACGGTGCGCAGCCCGCAGCGAAGCGCTACCCGCTCAGCTCCACGTTCACCCGATTTAAGCCGGTCTCGGCGCCTGCAGTAGCGGGCACGTTCGCCGAGCAGCGGGCTGCCGTCAGCACCGTCGCGCAGCGCGTCTATCCGACCGAAGCCAGAACGTTCCAGCGCGAAGCGCCGGGCCTCTCGCAGAACGCTACTCGCGAACCCCTCACACGTAAGGCCCCGTCGGTAAATGCAGAAGCACGCACCGCGCCTGTCATTCGCGGCAGCGAGGCGAGCGCCGACTCGCACGCGACCGTACCCGTCGTCCGCGGCACGACCGCGACCGGCGACGCACGCAGCGCTGTGCCGGTCATCCGCGGCGTAACCGCGAGCCCGGACTCGCGCGCTTCAACACAGCAGCAACCACGGGAAACGCAGCCGGGTTCGGTGTGGGATCGCTTCGCGAGACCCGGTTCCAAGAGCGAAGGCGCGGTTCCCAAAATAACGGACGTTCGGGCAAGGACGGGCGAAGCCGCACGCGGTGCGAGTAACGTGCAAGCCCGTCCGTCGTACGCACAGCCGGACACGAGCGAGCATCGGGCGACGCCGCCGAAGACGGCCGCGCCTGCGGTGGAAACCTTCAGCGGCGGACGAACCGCGAACAGTCCGTGGGATCGCTTCGGCCAAACGTCGCGGCCTTCGCAGAGCCCAGCCTCGACGCGCCCGGCAAGCAACCACGGTGACGATGCACTACCGGCAACGCACGGCAGTTCCCACCCCTCGTCTTCGGTTCCGCAATCCGCTCCGGCAAACGCCGTTCCAAAACGTTCCGGAGAAAACGACGATGCCACGCAACCGGTAACGCATCGGTACGCAGCGCCATCGTCTTCCGAATCCGCACCCCGACATGTCGCGCCGCCCTCGTACAGTAGCGGCTACTCACGCCCGGTCGACCGAACGGCACCGGTGGAACGGGCGCCGGTTCAGCGGGCACCGGTGGAACGGGCGCCCGTCGAACGGGCGCCCGTCTCCCATGCGGCACCTGCCACGCTTGCGGCTCCCGCCGAACACGGCGCTCCGGCCCCGCACGCGGCGCCGCCGGAGCATCGTGAATCGGCCGATCGCGCCGATTCGCATCACGGGCACAATTAGCAAACGATTCTTCCTAATGTACGGAGGGCATGCGTGCGCGGCTGCGAAGCGCGCCACATGCCCCTTCGTGCCGCCCGATTCGTTCGTGCGACCCTCGCTTTCGGCATATGTCTCGGAGCCGTTTCCCCCGCCGGCGCAGAAACATCCTTAGCGACCGTCCCAACCGCATATGCAAGCGTCATGCGAACGATCAACCCTCATCTCGCCTTCGGTCAGAGTCGCACGTATGCAAACGCGCTTCTTGCCAGTGCCAAAAGCATGCACGTCGATCCGACGCTCATGATGGCCGTCGTGACCGTCGAGTCGCATTGGGACGCCCGCGCCGTCTCGATTCACGGCGCGCAAGGCCTCGGCCAGTTGAAGCCGTCGACGGCTCACGAACTCGGCGTCGACCCGCGTTCCGGTACGGGCAATCTTCGCGGACTCGCGATGTATTTACATCGCATGCTTTCGCTCTTTCACGAAGCGCGCCAGCCGATGCGCGAAGCGCTCGCCGGTTATAACGCCGGCCCGAATGCCGTGCGCAGCTACGGCGGCATTCCGCCAAACGGCCAAACGCGACGCTACGTTACCAAAGTGATGACGGCGCTCGCAATGGTGCGCAAACGGCTCGGGCCGGACGTACTCGCGGTCAACACGGCGCGCGGCACGACCGATCCATTGATCGCGCAAATCATCGACGAAGACAACGCTTTTTGGGGTGCCCGCTAACGGGCGATTCGCGACGCACGTTGCGACGTGTGCGAATGGCCTAGTGCAAGAAATACCGATAGGTCGAAAACACGAGCGCGATCCCCAGCCGGTCCGCAGCGGCGACGACTTCCGTGTCGCGAATCGATCCTTCCGGCGCGATAACGGCCGTGCAACCCGCTTCGACCGCGGCTTCGAGGCCGTCGGCAAAGGGGAAGAACCCGTCGCTCGCGCAGGCGGCACCGCGAGCAGCGTCGCTCGCGCGTTCGCCCGCGATACGCACCGCGCTCACGCGGTTCGTTTGACCCGCGCAAATCCCGCGCGTCACGCCGCCGTTTACGATAACGACGCCGTTCGATTTAACATGGCGCACGATATCCCACGCGAGTTCGAGGTCGCGCAATTCTTGCGCAGACGGCGACCGCCGCGAAACCACCCGCCAACGTTCGGGCGAGGCACCCGGATCGTCGTCCTCGGCCAAGATACCGCCGAGGGCGCTACGCACGCGTAACTCGCGCGCAATTCGCGCCGGCAATCGCGGATCGTAGCGCAAGATGCGTAAATTCTTTTTACGTTGCAACCGCGCGAGCGCGTCCGCATCGAACGCGGGCGCTGCAACGATTTCGAGAAAGAATTCCGCGAGGGCTTCGGCCGTCGCGAGATCGACCGTACCGTCGAGCGCGATGATGCCGCCGAAGGCGGACACGGGATCGGCGTCGAGCGCCGCGCGCACGGCGCCCAGTGGCGTCGTCGCTTCCGCCACGCCGCAAGGAACCGTATGCTTCACGATCGCAGCCCGCACGCCGGCACGCGCTTCACCGTTACTTGGAGCCCTCTCGAGTTCCGGAATCTCCGCGCGCACGAGCATGCGCAGCGTCGCATCGAGATCGAGCAAATTGTTGTACGATAGCGCTTTGCCGCCGAGTTGCTCCGGCAGCGTCTCCGAACGCGACAGGTAAAAGGCAGCGCGCGATTGCGGATTCTCGCCGTAACGCAGCGACGTCGCGAGCGGCATCGTCAGCGCGAGCGAACCCGGCAGTTCGCGCGCGAGCAGGCCCGCTTCGAGATAGCGCGCGATCGACGCGTCGTATTCTGCCGTACGTTCGAAGGCGCGGGTGGCGAGTAGCCGCCGCGCCGCGCGATCGTCCTGCGCCGCGAGCGCATGCGGATATTGTTCGGGGTCGACCAGCACCGTCACGTGCTCGAAGTTTTTAGCTGCGGCGCGAATGAGCGCGACGCCGCCGATATCGATCTGTTCGATCGCCTCTTCGAGCGTCGCGCCTTCACGAGCGACGGTCGCTTCGAACGGATAGAGGTTGACGACGACGGTCGAAATCGACGGCACGTCGTGTTGCTGCGCCTCGGCGAGGTGCGCGGGATTCTCGCGATCGGCGAGGATGCCGCCGAATATGCGCGGATGCAACGTCTTCACGCGACCGTCGAAGAGCGAAGGAAAACCCGTCAGATCGCCGATGTCGCGCGCGTCGATGCCGTGCTCCACGAGATGCGCGCGCGTACCGCCCGTCGCGTAAATAGGCGTTCCGGATGCGGCGAGCGATCGCGCGAGGTCGACGCTGCCCGTGCGATCGTACACGGAGAAAAGGGCCGCGGGTTTAGCGGGCAAGGGCCGTCTCCGCTATCGATGCGTCGCCCGCGACGTTCACGAGGTCGGCTGCGATCACGCGCGAGATACCGGGCTCCGACATCGTCACGCCATACATGCGCTGCGCCAATTCCATCGTTTTTTTATTGTGCGTGACGATAAGTAACTGCGCTTCCGAGCCGACGTCGCGCACGAGTTGCGAGAAGCGCTCGACGTTCGCATCGTCGAGCGCGGCATCGACCTCGTCGAGGAGATAAAACGGTGATGGCTTAACCGCGATCAGCGCGAAGATCAGCGCCGAGGCGGCCATCGCTCGCTCGCCGCCGGAGAGCGCCGCGAGCGCCATCATCTTCTTACCGGGCGGCGCGATGCTGAGCTCGATGCCGGTTTCCGATAGCGGGGCCGCATCGGTTTGCCACATCTTCGCTTCGCCTCCGGGAAATAAGCGCGCGTACACGTCTTCGAAGGCCGATTTGACGAGTGCGAACGTTTCGTCGAATGCGACGCGCGACGATTCTTCGATTTCGTTGATCGAGGCGAGCAGCGTCTCGTGAGCGCGTGCTAAATCGTCGAGTTGCTCTTTGAGTTCCGCCGCGCGCGACGTCACTTCTTCGATATCGGCCTCGGCGTTGAGATTGACGTTTTGCAGCCGCGTCAATTCGTCACCAAGGCGGGCGAGTTCCGGCGCGAGGTCGCCCGTTTCGTTTTCGTAACGTCGTTCAATATCGGCACATTCATCGGCCGTCGCCGGATGGCGCGCGAATTGCGCGGCGAGCATGCCGAGTTCGGCGTCGATCTCGGCCAAGCGCAAACGCGCGGCTTCGCTTTGCGTGGACGCCTCGCGCTCGGTCGCGCGTGCGACACGCAAGTCCGCTTCGCGCTGTTGGGCGCTGCCGGCCAAGCCTTCGCGTTCGTCGCGCACGAGGATCGTGCGCGCGTCGATCTCCGCAATCGCTTCGCGCGCGGCTGCGAGGGCCACGTCGCCGCCCTCGAGTCGCGCACCGAGCGAGGCGAGTTCGGCCGACATGCGTTCGCGCGCTTCCGCCGCGCGCCGCGCGTCGACGTCGATCAGTCCGAGCCGCGCGTGCGCGCCGTCGCGCTGCGCGATCAGCGACGCGACCGTCTCGCGCGCCTCGGCGATTTGCGCCGCGACCGCGCGCTCGCTATCTTGCGCGCGCGCGATTTGCTCGCGCGCGACGCCGAGCGCGGCTTCCAAGCGAACGCGCTCGCTCTCGGCCGTGCTCGCATCGATCGGAGCGCGGTCGGCGAGTTCGAGCCGCTCGCGCGTGGCGCCGGTTTCGCGCTCGCGTTCGGCGGCATGCTGCAAAAGCGATGCGACTTCTCCGTCCAGGCGCGCACGATCCGCTTCCAGCCGTTCTACGAGCGAACGTGCGTCGCGCGCGCGCACCGCGAGATCCGCGAGGGCGCGCTGCGCTTCGTCGCGTTCGGTCGTGACGCGCGCGCTCGCACGGCGGGCGCCTTCGGCTTCCGCTTGCGCGCCTTCGAGCTCCTCGCGCAAACGCGGCAGCGCTTCCGAAAGCGTGCGCGCCTGCGCTCGGCGCGATAGGATCGAGCGCTCGCGTTTGTAGCGGCCGCCCGTCATCGCACCGCCGCCGCGAATTTCGTCGCCGTCGAGGGTGACGATCGCGTCGCGGAAGCCCTTCGCGCGTACGAGCCGCACGCCGACCTCGAGCGTTTCCACGACGAGAATGCGCCCCACGAGAAACGCGACGATGCCTTCATAACGGCGCTCCGTCGGCCGCGCGAGTTCGTGTGCGTAGCCGACCACGCCCGCTTCGCGCGGGGCTTCGCGGGGATCGCGGCCGGTGCGCGAGCCGAGCGTATCGAGCGGCAGAAACGTCGCGCGCCCGGCTTCGCGCGAACGAAGATAGGCGATGGCGCGCTCCGCCGATTCCGACGAATCGGTTACGATATTCGATAGCGACGCACCGAACGCGATATCGAGCGCGCGCGCGTACCGTTCGTCGACGCGCACGAGGTTAGAGACGACGCCGATGATACCGCCGAAATCGCCGCGCGCCGTCGCTTCCAGAACGGCCCGCGTTCCCGGTACGTGCCCTTCGAGATTGGCTTCGAGTTCTTCGATCGTATGCAGTCGCGCTTCGGCGCTCGCAAGTTCGCTCGTCGCAGAACGGTACGCCGCTTCGGCGCGCGCGAGCGCCTCGGCCGCCGCCGCCACACTCGCATCTGCCGCGGCCGCCGTTCCGCGTGCCGAAACTTCGCGATCCGCAACCGCCGCGAGCGTTTGGTTCGCCGCCTCGAGTTCGCGGGCGCCGCCGGCGACGCGTTCGCTACGCTCTCGCGCATCGGCCCGCAGCGCGAAGACCTCGCGTTCGAGCCGTTCGTAGGTGCTGCGTAGCGCCGCGACCTGCGCGCGGCGCTCGGCTTCCGTCGCCGCCGCGGCAGCCGCAGCCGCTTCCATTTCGCGCAACTCCGCAAAGACGCCGTCGAGCCCGGCTCGCGCGAGCGCGACCGCTTCTTGCGCGACGCCGTCGCGCGCGCGCGCTTCTTCGAGTTCGGCTTGGTGCGGTCCGAGTTCGGCTTCGAGACGCTCTATCGTAGAGAGCAACGTGCGGCGCTCGTCGTCGGCGCGCGCGCGGTCGCCCGTAAATTGCGAAGACTGCGCTTCGAGCGCTTCGCGGCGCGCGCCCATCGCCGCGCGCTCGGCTTCGAGCTCCGCAAGCGCGGCGCGCGCGAGCGTCGCTTCGGCGCGCTGCGCTTCGAGCGTTCGTTCGCGCGCATAGAGATCCGTGCGGACGCGCGCGAGATCGTTCTCCGCGGCCGCAGCTCGTGCGGCCGCGCCCGTTACCGCGACGTGCAAGCCTTCCAGTTCGGTTTGTAGACGCTCGCGCTCTTGCCGCCGCGAAGCGCCCGACCGGAGATACGACAGCACTTCGAGATCGCGCGCACGCGCCGAAGCTTTGCGATAACGCCGCGCGCGGCGCGCTTGCGTTTCCAGTTCCGGCAGCCGCGCTTCGAGTTCGCGCAACAAGTCGCTCGTGCGGATACCGTTTTGTTCGGTTTGCTCGAGACGGCGCAACGACTCGTGCTTCTTCGCGAGAAAGCGATTGATGCCGGCCGTCTCTTCGAAAAGCGAGCGCCGATCGCTCGGCTTCGCCGCGAGAATCGCATCGATCTGACCTTGCGAAACGATCGCGTAGGAGCCGGGCCCGAGGCCCGTGCCCATCAAGAGTTCTACGACGTCGCGCAAACGCACGCTCTGACGATTGATGAAGAATTCGCTTTCGCCCGCGCGATAGGCGCGCCGCGTCAGCTGCACTTCATTCGCGTCGATGCGCAACCGGCCGTCCTCGTTGGCGAAGGTAACCGACACCTCGGCCATGCCGAGCGGTTTGCGCCGTTCGTTGCCGGCGAAGATAACGTCTTCGATCTTCGCGCCGCGCAGCGATTTCGAACTCTGCTCGCCGAGCACCCAGCGAATAGCATCGACGAGATTCGATTTACCGGAGCCGTTGGGCCCGACGAGCGCCGTGATGCCGGGCTCGAATGCGAGTGTCGTCTGTTCGGCAAACGTTTTGAAGCCGAAGAGCCGTAGCGACGTGAGTCTCACGGAAGAGACGGTTTCGACGCGCGACCCCGTGAGGTCTGCGCGCGAACGACTTTTGAGAGCGGGCGTGGTCGTACGTCGTCGTAGCGTTCGGCCAATATCTCTAGCGCCCGCGCAGCGGCCGCCCGCTGAGCAGCTCGCTTCGAGGCGCCGCGGCCCTCGGCGCGCACCGATTCGTCGACGACGACTTCGGCGAAAAACGTGCGCTCGTGATCGGGGCCTTCGAAGCGGTCCTCGTAATGCGGAACGCCCGCACGATGTTTCTGCGTCCACTCTTGCAACAGGGTCTTCGGATCGTCGAGCGGAGCACCGCGGCTCTCACACACGAGCACGTGTTCGCGTACGATGAATGAAGCCGCGACCTCCATGCCGCACGCGCGATAGAGGGCAGCAACGAAGGCTTCGAAGGCGTCCGCGAGTGCGGAGCGCACGGGCGCAGCTTTCGCTAAACCCGCGCCGAGCAGCAGCAGCGGGCCGATATCGAGCCTATCCGCCGTTTCCGCGAGTGCGTGATCCGAGACTAGGGCCGACTTGCGCAGCGCGAGTTCGCCTTCCGACGCATCGGGATAGCGTTCGTACAGCGAGCGCGCGACGATGAAACCGATTACGGCGTCTCCGAAAAATTCGAGCCGCTCGTTCGAATGCTCCGCGAGCCGCTCCTTAGCCGCCGACTCGTGAACGAACGCGACTTCGAACGCCTTCTCATCGGCGTTCGGCGCCCCGGCCTTGCGCAGCAGCGCACGCAAACGCCGGCGGCGCGCCTCACCCGCCATGTCGTCAGTCCGCGAACTTGCCGAACACGGCGACGCTGTTATGGCCGCCGAAGCCGAACGAACTCGAAATCGCGACGTTCACCTCGGCCTTACGCGCGACGTTAGGGACGTAGTCGAGGGTGCACGCAGGATCCGGGAATTCGTAGTTGATGGTCGGCGGAATAATCGAATTGCCGATTGCGAGAATCGTCGCGACGCCTTCGATCGCGCCCGCGGCGCCGAGGGCGTGACCGTGCATGCTCTTGGTCGAGCTCACCGCGAACTTGTGGCCGTCCACACCGATCACCCGTCCGAGCGCTTGGGATTCGGCGGGATCGCCGATCGGCGTCGACGTCGCGTGAGCGTTGACGTAATCGATGTCGGTCGGCGAGATGCCCGCACACGCGAAGGCTCGCCGAAGCGCGAGTTCGACGCCGCCCCCTTCGGGATCGACCGCGACCAAATCGTAGGCGTCGGCCGATTGTCCGTAACCGAGGATTTCTGCATAGATGCGCGCTCCGCGCGAGCGTGCGAGCGAGAGCTCCTCGAGCACGAAGATCGCGCCACCCTCGGCGAGGACGAAGCCGTCGCGCTGCGCATCGAACGGACGCGAAGCTTTGGTCGGCTCGTCGTTACGCGTCGAAAGCGCCTTCATCGAATCGAAGCCGCCCATCGCGACGTCCGTGATCGTCGCTTCCGAGCCACCCGAAATCATGGCGCGGGCCTTACCGTTCGTGATGAGGTCGTAGGCGACGCCGAGCGCGTCGTTCGAGCTCGCGCACGCGCTCGAGACGGCGTACATCGGGCCGCGAAAACGGTGTCGCATCGAAATTTGGGCGGGCGCCGCGTTGCTCATCAGCATGGGGATGAAGAACGGCGTGATGCGTCCGGCGCTGCCGGCGGCGCGCGCCTTCGTGACGTTGTCTTGAATCGTGATGATGCCGCCGATACCGCTTGCGACGACGACCCCCGTCTCGTCGCGTAGCGTCCGGTCCGCGGGGAAATTCGCATCCTCGATCGCTTCGTTCGCCGCTACGAACGCGAACTGCGCGTAGCGATCCATGCGCCGCGCGTCACGGCGCCCGATGAGGGCATCGGGGTCGAAGTTTTTTACTTCGGCTGCGATTTGGGCCTTGAGGCCGGCCGCCGCGGCATCGAACGCGGTAACGCGCGCCACGCCGCTTTCGCCCGCGATCAGCCGCCGCCAAAACTCGTCGCGCGTGTTGCCGAGCGGCGTAACCGCCCCCATCCCCGTGATGACGACCCGTTTCTTCTCCAATATAGTTCTTTCTAGAAAGGGCCGGGCATCGCCCGACTTCTTGCTCGTGCTAGGCCCCGCGCGGCACGGGACGATGCTTCTAAGCGCGCGTCGCTCGACCTCACAAACGGGCTCGGACATGCGAAAGGGCGGCCTTGGAGCCGCCCCAAAAAAGCCACTCTAGCGTATGACGGACTCACAGCCGAAGCCTGCCCGCGCTCCGTTGTTGCGTCGCGGCTCGTCCCCTGGTATGATCGTCCCCGCCATGTTCACATTCGATCTCCAGCTTTTCGCATCCAAAAAGGGTGCCGGATCGACCCGCAACGGTCGCGATTCCAACGCTCAGCGCCTGGGCGTAAAGCGCTTCGGCGGCGAGCAGGTCCTGGCCGGAAACATCATCGTGCGTCAGCGCGGTACCAAGTTTTACCCGGGCCTCGGCGTCGGGATGGGCAAGGACAACACGCTGTTCGCCCTCGTGCCGGGGGTCGTTGCCTTCACGGAGAAGCGCAATCGGAAGCACGTTAACGTCCTCGTTCAAGCGTAAACCGAGCCGAGGCAATGGCCCGGCGAGCAAAAGAGCCCAGAGGCTCTTTTCTTTTTCGGGACGCGGCTGAGCGGTGCAGTTTATCGATGAAGCGACCATCACGGTCGCCGGTGGCACGGGCGGCGACGGCATCGTCGCATGGCGCCGAGAGAAATACGTCGACAAGGGCGGCCCGGCGGGCGGCGACGGCGGCCGCGGCGGCGACGTCGTACTCGAGGCCAACCCCGAACTCTCCACGCTGATCGAGTTCCGCTTCAAACGGCACTTCGGCGCGGAGGCCGGGAAGGCGGGGTCGACGTCTAAGAAATCCGGGCGTAGCGCCCTGGATCTCGTCATACCCGTCCCGATCGGCACGCTCGCCTACCGGCTCTCCGAAGACGGTAGCGAAGCGCTCCTGGCCGATCTGTCGACCCCGGGCGAACGCATCCGCGTTGCCAAAGGCGGACGCGGCGGCCTCGGCAATCAGCACTACGCGACGAGTACGCGCCAAGCACCGCGCTTCGCGGAAAAAGGCGAGCCCGCCGAAACCGGCACACTTCGTTTAGAACTAAAGCTTTTGGCCGATTGCGGTATCGTCGGTTTGCCCAACGCCGGCAAATCGACGCTTCTTTCCGTCGCTTCTGCGGCGCGTCCAAAAATTGCGGACTATCCGTTCACGACGCTCGAACCGCAGCTCGGCGTGGTGCGTCTCTCACCCGAAGAATCGTTCGTCCTCGTCGACGTTCCGGGGCTCATCGAAGGCGCGCACGACGGCTCCGGCCTCGGCGACCGGTTTCTGCGTCACATCGAACGCACGCGCGTACTCGTGCATCTGATGGACGGCGCGCGACCGGCGGAAGACATCCTCGCGGATAAGGCGACGATCGAGAACGAACTGCGGCTGTGGAATCCGGCGCTGGTGGAGCGCCCGACGTTGCACGTGCTCTCCAAACTCGATCTGCCCGAAGCGCGCGAACGCTTCGAAGAATTGCGCGAGCAGATTCCGGAGCTGCGCGGCATCTCCGCCGCGACCGGTGAAGGCGTGCGCGACGTGCTGTTCGCTGCCTATCGTACGATCGCGGAAACGCCGCTGCCCGAAATTGCGACGCCCGACGCGCCGCGCTTCAATCTTACGCCGCAAGAGCCGTTTACGATCGACGTCGCGCCGGACGGTGCCTACGTCGTCTCGGGCGACCGCATCGAACGGCTCGCCGCGATGACCGATTTCGAAACCGACGAGGGACTAGGCCGCTTTGAGGCGATTCTCGGTAAGATGGGCGTTGATAAGCGATTGCAAGAGATGGGTGCGCGCGACGGCGACACGGTGCGCATCGCCGGCTACGAATTCGATTACTCATGATCGAGCGTCCGGCTAAGCGCTTGAGCGCGACCACGAAATTTTACGTCGGTTTCGCACTCGTCGTCGCGCTCGTCGTCGCGCTCGCTTTTTACGTCGGGTATCGCGCGGGCATCGGTTACGCGCACGCCGTAACGCGGACGTCCGATGCGCCGTGAAGCTGGGTCTATTCGGCGGGACCTTCGACCCGGTCCACAACGCGCATCTCTTCGTCGCTGAAGCGGCGCGCGTAGAACTCGGTCTCGAGCGTATGATTTTCGTACCGGCGCTGCGTTCGCACTATCGCGACACGCCGGTTGCAAGCGTCCGAGAGCGGCTCGCGATGTTGCGCGCGGCACTCGCTTCCAATCCGCATTTCGCACTCGACGAAACCGATTTAGAGCCAGGCGCCACGGGCTATAGCGCGGATTCCGTGCCGCGTCTTCGCGCCCGCTATCCGCACGACGAATTGACGTTCGTCGTCGGCGGCGATTCGCTCGTCGATTCGCCCTGGCAACGCTTCGACGTCGTGCTCGAGAATCTCGATTGGTTCGCGATCGCACCGCGCGCCGAGCGCGCGCCCGAACGGCTCGATGCGTTTCTGGAGACGCTCGCGCCCGCGCAGCGCGCGAAGTTTCGCGTGCTCGAATTGCCGGCGCTAAACGGCTCGGCGACGCTCGTGCGCGCGCAACTCGCGCGTGGCGGAAGCATCCGTTATCTCGTCCCGGAGCCCGTATATCGCTACATCGAAGAACGCGCGCTCTACCGCGCGATCGCATGCGAGGCGCGTGCGAACTGAACGCCCGGAGCGCGCGCTCGGCGGCTTCGCAATGGAAACGCTTGCGACGCACTACGGCACGCCGCTGCTCGTCATCGATACGGACGTGCTCGATCGCAACGTCGCGCGCTTCGCCGCGATCGCATCGGATCTCGACCTCGACCTCGACGTCAGCTATGCGGGGAAAGCGCTGCTCGTCGTCGCACTCGCGCGCCGGCTCGCAGCATCGTCGCTCGGGCTCGACGTCTGCTCCCTCGGCGAGCTTCTAACCGCCGAGCGCGCGGGGTTTCCCGCCGCTCGGCTCGTGATGCACGGTTGCGCGAAAACGGGCGAAGAACTCGCGGCCGTCGCGAGCGGGCGCG
>CAXTIY010000039.1:3731-14972 GCA_964244215.1 uncultured bacterium | reverse complement strand
TCCCCTTCGCTTCGCCCGGGCGAAGCGTTTTTTCGAGTTTTTTCGCCGTCGCGAGACCGGCGAAGCCGCCTCCGAGAATAACGATGCGTGGTGGCATTAACGAATAATCTCCTTGCTCGAGCGTTACTGCGTTCGGATATCTAACGCGGCCGCCCGAACCAATCGATCCAAGGATGCCATAAGAAGAGCGCCCATGCGATACCTAAGGCAGCAAGTAGCGCCCAAAGGGCCGCTTCTGTTGCTTTCGCTCGCGGTTCCCGCCCACTCATGCGGCCCGAATCCGTGCGCGCAGTTCATCACCCGCTCGAGCGGCATCGGCCGCAGCCAGCGGCCTCGCTTCCGGCCGTAAACGAGCGATATCCCATCGTTCGTTTTCGCCGCAGCCGAAATAATCGTCGTCGACCGCCGCCTCGGCATGCGTTCGGACATGCTCCGCATCGACCGAAATGCCGTAAAAGCGACAGACGTTCGCGACGGTTCGTACGAGCAACGCGAGCGCATCGTCGCGCAGCGCGAACCGACCAAAGTCGCTCGGAACGGCGTCGCGCATTCCGCATGCGGCGACACCGACGGCATACGAATTGCGACCCGCCGTGTGCGCGGCGTACGGGGTAGCCGGCAGCAAACGCACGTCGCGCATATTGTGTCGCAGATCGTGTGTCGGCACGACGAACGGCGCGCTGCCATCGTAACCCACGCAAAAATGATACGCCGCGAACGTCTCGCCGTAGTCGCCCGCGGTCCAATGCAGGTAGACGTAGCGCATATCGCCCGGCGGAAGCGTCTGCGCATTAGGGAGCCGCATCAAGCGGTCGCGAACACGAAGCGTGTGAACCGACCAGCGAATAATCCAGGCGATCCGAACGAACCGGTCGAGGGCGAATACCTCGCGCCCGATAAAAATCCGGCATCCGTCCGGAATTGGCGCGCGAAAGGCGGCTGGCTCGCCGGGGCGGGCCTGTTCGCCGCCAAATTCAAAGGGCTACTCCTCGTACTCCTCAATTTCAAGTATGCGTTGTACGCGAGTAAGTTCGCACTTTCCGCGGTTTCGTTCGTCGCTTCGATTTGGTTTTACACGCTGTTCTTCGGCTTGAAATTCGCGATCGTGTTCGTGCTGCTCATCGCGATCCACGAGTTCGGGCACGTCATCTTCGTGCGCGGCTTCGGCCTCTCGGCGCCGTTCGTCTTTTTTCTGCCGGGCTTCGGCGCGTTCACCACCTGGCGCGATCCGCCCAAATCCGTCTATCAAGAATCGGTTATCGCGTTCGGCGGCCCGCTGCTCGGAACGCTCGGCGGCCTCGTTTGCTTCGGCTACGGCTACGTCACGCACGAACCGTTCTGGTACGCCTGCGCCAATACGGCGTTCTTCCTCAACCTCTTCAACATGATCCCGCTCTCGTTTTTCGATGGCGGTCGCATGACGGCGGCGATTTCACCCGCATTTTGGTTGCTCGGCTTTGCCCTCGTCGTCGGAGGCGCCGTCGCGTTTCATTGGTGGAGCCCGATCTTGCTACTGCTGATCTTGCTCAGCATTCCGCGCGTCGTGCAAGCATGGCGCGGGAAGCTCGATCCGCGTTACTACAACATCCCGGGCGCGCAGCGGCTCGGCATCTCGCTCGCCTACTTCGGCCTGCTCGCGGTGCTGCTGGCCTGCCTGATCTTCACGCGCGTCAGCCTCCCGGGCCACACGTCGCTCGCTTGAGCCGGGCCCGCGCGGGCCTCATCCTCGCAGCGCTCATAGCCTTGGCCGCCGCCTTCTACATCGCTCGGCCGCCGCCGACCGCGGGCCCGGCGCTCCGGGATTTCGAGTCGTACTACGCCGCGGGCGCGACTTGGCATTACGAAGGCGATCCGTACGGACGCGACGTCTGGCGTACGGAAAAAGACGTACCGGGCGTCATCGCGACGCGAGACGAGTTGTTGCCCTTCGTCGGCCCACCGTTCGGGCTGCCGCTCTGGAGCGCGCTCTCGCGCCTCTCGTGGCAGCAAGCGGTGCTCTTGTGGGAAGCCGTGCTCGCCCTTTCGTTCGCGACGATCGCATTCGCGAGTCTGCGGCTCGCGGGCGGGGCGCTCGGCGCGCTCGATGCGGTTGCCGTCCTCGTCGTGGGCGCCGGGTTCGGCCCGCTCACGAGCGGCGTGGCGCTCGGTCAGGTGGCGATCGTCGCCTGCTCCGCGATCGCACTCGTGCCGTTTCTCTTACGGCCGCGCTGGCTCGCGGCGGCGTTCTGCGCCGCGCTCGCCGCAGCGCTGCAACCGAATCTCGCGCTCGTACTCGCCGCTCGGCTCGGCAATCGCAACTCGTGGCTCGCATTCGGCTGCGCCGCGGCGGTCGCGCTCGGCGGCTCGGCGCTGGCGCTCGGCGGCCCGGCGGGCTTCGTGCACTATCTCGACGTCTTACACGCGCACGGCGTCGCGGAACGCTTCATCGCCATTCAGACGACCCCGGCGGCCGTCGCTCGAGCCCTCGGTGTGACTACGAACGTTGCCGGGCTCGGAGCGCTGTGTCTGGCCGGCGTCGTCGTCCTCATCGTCGCCGTGCAGTGCTTGCGCGGCCGTTACGCGCCGAACGCGCGGCTGGCGCTCGCGAGCGCGGCCGTGCCGCTCGCGCTTCCGTTCGCGCACGAGCACGACTTCGCGATCGTCTTTCTGCCCGCGATCCTCACGATTCGCACGGCGCGCGGAGCCCCGTGGCTCCTCGGGGCGGTCGGCGCGCTATTCGCCGGGACGGACTGGCTCGGGCTCGCGCAGCGGCAGAACGGGACATCGGAAACGGCGCTGCTCACCCTCGCCGCTGCTCTCGGCATCGCGGCGCTGGCGCGCGGAACGCTGCGCCCGTATCACCTGGCGCCCGCGCTCGTTGCGCTCGCCGTGCTCGCGGCGAGCGCCCTCGTCGCTTCGCATCCCTTGCCGACGTGGCCCGATGCGCTGGGCCTGCACTTTCACGTTCCGTTCTCATTGCAAGCGCCCGAAGTATGGCATCGCGAACAAGAAACGAGCGGCATCGCGGCGCTGCAACCGGCGTGGGGCTGGCTGCGCGCGCTATCGCTCTTCGGGTGCGCGCTCGTGTGGTGTGCGGCGAGCGTCGCGCTACGGGAACGAAAGCTTACGGCGACGCGCTAGGCCCGGGCGACGCATCGCTTGCGAGCGACGCATCGGTCGCATTCGAAGCGGCACTCGGCGAAGACGCGGCACTCGGAGAAGACGCCGCGGTCGGGATTCGTTTCCAAGCGACGTCGACGGCCGGGGGTAACTTGTCCATGTTCTTGAGGAACAGCGTGACCTTCCAGAGTTCGTCATCGGAAAGCGTGGTTTTGAACGCAGGCATCGCCGTAAAGCGGATGCCGTGCACGAGCTTCCAATGGGTGACGCTCTCGGGATCGTCCTCGACGCCGTCCTTTGCGAGCTGCGGAGCTTCGATATAGAAGCCCTTCGCGAGATTCGATGCTTTCGCATCGGCCGCGCCGTGACAGACGGCGCAATTCGCGCCGTACAACTTCACGCCGACCAGCAAGTTATCGTCGGTCGCTTGAAGCGGGCTTTGAACGCCCGCGGTATCGCGCGCGATCGACGCGTGAAGCGAACGCTTCGCGGCCATCTCTTCGAACGGCAACGGTTTCTCGTCCGCGCCCGACGGCAACGCGCCGAACCAAACGCCCGCGATGACCGCCGCTAAAAGTAAGGCAAGCGTAAAAACGACGCCGTTGATGAAGCCACGCACTTAAATATCCACCTTGAGCATATTGTCGAAGGGAGAGATCGAACTCGGACGCCAGTTTTTCAAATCCGAGTTATAGCCCGCGAGCTCCCTGCGCGACGTGATGATGACGGTCGGAACCTCGGCATAAACGCTTCGCTGCACGATATCGATGTATTTCTTACGAACGACCGGGTCGTAGCTCGTTTTCGCCGCATCCATAGCCGCCGTGGCCGCCCGATCGCACCAATACATGTCGTTTTGTCCGTTCGGCGGAAAACGATAGCACGCGTAAAGATTCGACATATCTTCGTTCGGATCCGAGCCCCAAGCGAAGAGGACGATATCGAACTTGCCGCCGTAGATGATGCCGCCTCCAGAAGCCTGCGCGAAAAATTGAGTCGCGAGGTAGCGTTTGACGGTGAAATCGACCCCGAGCTGTTTCCAAGAACTTCGGATCAACTCGATGATCGTGTCCGTATCCGGATTGCCGGCGGCCACGGCCATCACGAGGCTTAGACGCCGGCCATTTTTACTGCGAACGCCGCCGGCTCCCCGCTTCCAACCGGCAGCATCGAGCAGGCCGTTCGCTTTCACGATATCGTACGGCACGAGAGGCAACGCGAGGTGGTATTTGCTAACGGGCACGACCGGCGACTCGTTTAAGATATACAGCCCATTCTGAACTTTCGCGTTGATCTGGGCGCGATCCACGGCCATGCGAAGCGCTTGACGCACGCGCACGTCTTGCAGGGCGGGATTGCGTAGATTAAAGTCGAGATGATCGAAGGTGAAGCTCGGAAGCTTCAGTACCGATATGCCGGGAATCGCGCTAACTTCCGGATAGTAGTGCGGCGAGATCGGAATCCAAATATCGAGTTCGTGCGTACGCAGTTGCTCGAGGACGGTGTTCCGATCTTGTACCGTCTTATAGATGACGCGATCGAGCTTCGGGCGTCCTCGGAAGTACCGTTCGTTCGCGACCATAACGATCGAGTCGCCGTGATGCCACGC
Organism: uncultured bacterium; assembly: GCA_964244215.1. Classification (GTDB taxonomy): domain Bacteria; phylum Vulcanimicrobiota; class Vulcanimicrobiia; order Vulcanimicrobiales; family Vulcanimicrobiaceae; genus CAXTIY01. The sequence continues at coordinate 10,264 of CAXTIY010000039.1, read as the reverse complement.
TTGATACTTGAACGGCCCGATGCCGACCGGTAACGAATTATACGCCACTTGATTTAAATCGCGATACTTCCCGAGCAGATGCTTGGGGAGGATCGCCGGATTCGCACCTCCCGTACTGAAAAACGTTACGGCGAAGGACGAATACGGCGCCTTGAGATGATAGACGACCGTAAACTTATCGGGCTCGTCGATCTTCGTAATCTGATCCCAGCCGTCCGTGCTGATCGCGTTATTCGCCGGGTTTAGGACTTGCTTCGTCGAGAAGACGACGTCGTCGGCATCGAACGGAGCGCCGTCTGACCACTTCACGCCATGGCGCAGATGCCACGTAATCGTTTTCCCGTCCGCGCTGATGCCGCCGTTTTTCTGCGACGGGATCACGGTCGCGAGTTCGGGAACCGTCGCGTCTCCGGTTGCATCCGTCTTTATCAGCCAAGCCATCGTCATCGATGTAAGGTAGAGCTCGTACGCGCTTTCACCGAAGAGCGGATTGAGATGCTGGATATCAGCCGCGGCGGCGAAACGCAACTCGTGCGGGTGCGTGTACGGTTGCCGGGAACGCGGCCCGGACGACGTATCGACCTTGGTGCATCCCGCTACGACCAGCAGCAACGCGAAGAACGCGGACGCTCGCCCGAGTAGCCGGGACATTAGATATCGACCTCCATCATGTCGTCGAACCACGTCAAATTGTTTGGGTGGAAATTCTTTAGATCTTTGTTGTAAGCGAAGACGTCTTCCCGAATGACCGTTACGACGAGCGGAGCGTCGTCGTCGACAGTACGCAGTTCTTTCGCCAGGAGCGCGTTTTGCGTGCGCTCGTCGTACGTGCGTTGATAGGCGAGCAAGAGCTTATCGAGCGCCGGATTGCAATACCGGCCAGCGTTCTGTCCCTTGGGTGGGATCATCTCGCAGGCCATGCTCCCGAACAAGTCTTCCGGAATGCCGACCATCAATCCGAGCAGGAGCGCGTCGAACTTGCCGCCGTACAAAATGCCGCCGTCGGCTAGCGGAGCGAACATGAGAGACGCTTGATACCGTCTCAAATTGAGATCGACGCCGATCTGCTGCCATGCGGAGCGAATGATTTCGATTTGAAGGTCGACGTCGGGGGTGCCCGCGGAACTCGCAAAGTCGAGACTGAGTCGCGTCCCGCCCTTTGCGCGAATCCCATCCGAGCCACGTCGCCAGCCCGCCGCGTCGAGCAACGCGTTGGCTTTTGCGATGTCGAATGCGATGAAGGGTAGCTGCGGACCACCGGGATAGGCCGTAGGCACATACGCTTCTTGTAAGACGCCGACGCCGTGCGCGACTTTATCCCGCAACGTCGTGCGGTCGATGGCGAGCCGCAGCGCCTGGCGCACCTCGCGTTCGCGTAACGCCGGCCGAGCCGTATTGAAGACCATGTTGTTGATGATGAAGCCGGGCTGACGAATCGTCGCCACATTCGGTAACGCCTTCAAGCGGGCGTAGTACGCGCCGGGAACCGGTAGCCACAAATCGAGCTCGCCCGTCTGTAATTGCGTCATCACGGTGTTGCGATCGGGAACGATCTTAAACACGACGCTGTGCAGCTTCGGAAGCCCGCGCCAATAGTACGGATTCGCTTCGAGTTCGACCGCGTCTCCGTGCCGCCACGATTTGAAACGGAACGGGCCGATCCCGACCGGCAGTTCGTTGTACGGCGCCCGGTTGATATTAGCGAGCCCGCTGAGCAGATGCTTCGGCAAAAGACACGGGTTGCCGCTACCCGTTCCGAAAAACGTCGGCTCGAACGAGGCGTAGGGTCGCTGCAAATGGACGGAGACCGTATACTTATCGGGCTCATCGATCTTCGTAATGAGATCGAAGCCGTCGTGCGAAGCGACGTTGTTCGCGGGGTTATTCACCACGCCGAACGAGAACACGACGTCGTCGGCATCGAATGGTGCTCCGTCCGACCACCGCACGCCCCTGCGCAAGTGGAACGTAATCGTCTTACCGTCGGCGCTGATTCCTCCGTTCCGCTGTGTCGGAACGACCGTTGCGAGTTCCGGCTGCGGCCGATTGGAGCGATCGTAACGCACGAGCCACGCCATCGCGAGCCGTCCGAGCAATTGCGTGGTTACGTCGCTCGAAAGCGCCGGGTTGAGCGTCGAAATATCTTGCGCATCGGAGATGCGCAACACATGCGGCCGCGTGTAGCCGTTCGCGCGCGGCGCGTCGCCGGCGGCGTCGGCAGCGGGGCACGCAGCAAGCCAAACCACGAGCACGATCCACTTGAGAAAGGAAACGCTCACGTTCTTCACAGCGAATACGTTTGCGGATTCCAAAACGGACTGATCACGGGCGACGCGCGGAAGCCTTTCAAATCGGAATTGTAGACGAAAGGCTCGCGGCGGAACAGCAGAACGATCGAGGGTACGTCGAGCGCGAAGCGCTCTTGCTCGATGAACGACGCCGCTTTACGCTTTACCGGATCGACGCTCCCGAGCCCGTCGGCCATCGCTTTATTTGCGACGGGATCGTTCCAGAAGAGTGCGTTCTGGGCTTGTGGAGCAAAGTTTTTGCCGGAGTAGATCGCACTGTCGTCGGGATCCGCCGCCGCCGTCCAGGCGAAGCTCGCGACGTCGTATTTCCCACCCTCCAGAATGCCGTTCGCAGTATTATCGAAGAATTGAGCGGTGGGCGCGTTCTTAATGGTGACGGCGGCGCCGATATCGTGCCACTCGCGCTGCACGAACGCTTGCAGCGCTCGTCCGAAATTACTTTCGGTTTGCGTCCCGAACGTGAAGGCTAGCCGCTGTCCGTTTTTGACGCGCACACCGTCCGCTCCCGTTTTCCAGCCGAGAGCGTCGAGTTCGGCTCGAGCGCGTACCACATCGTAGTGGAACGCCGTGACGTGCGGATTGTGATACGGCGAATACGGCGAGATCGCCGTGGCCGAAAGGTCCCCGTTACCGTGTGCGAGCTTCGCTAAGATGCCGGGGCGATCGATCGCGAGTTCCAGTGCGCGCCGTAACCGGACGTCGACGAACAGCGGACGACGTAAATTGAAATCGATATGGTCGAACACGTATGACGGGGCCGCAATCGCGACGGTGTTCGCAATGCGCCTCGCTTCCGGCCACACATCGTTCCCGATGCGTGCCCCCATGTCGATTTCATGCGTCTGCAACTGCGCGACGACGGTCGACTCGTCCGGCACCGTTTTGAGTACGACCGTCTGCAGCTTCGGCTTGCCGAGAAAATAACGATCGAAGGCGACGAGTTCGACTTGCTGCCCGCGGTCCCAACGCACGAACTTGAACGGTCCGCTGCCGACCGGCGCGGCTTGATACGGCGCCGTGTTGAACGAGCCTTTGTTATCGTTCACCTTCGCGAGCAGATGCTCCGGAAGAATCGGCACGTTTCCGTTCAAGCCCCAAAGCTGTTGCAGGAACGGCGCGTAAACGCGCTTCATGTGCACGACCGCGACGAGCGGTTTCGAACAGTCGATGCTTTTGATGAGCGGTTTCGAACAGTCGATGCTTTTGATGTCGCTATAGCCGTCGTGCGTGATATTGTTATTTGCCGGATTGAGCGCAGCTTTCCACGTGAAGGCGAGATCGCGGCACGTCAACCGTACGCCGTCGTGGAAGTAGATGTTGTCGCGCAGCTTGTACTCGAGCGTCAGACCGTCTTTGCTCACGTCGCCGTTCTCGAGCGTCGGAACTTCGCGCAGCGCATCGGGCACCGGCCGCGCGTGTTCGTCGTAACGAACGGCATACGAAAACAAAAACGATGCGAGATCTCCGACGACGGTGCTCGTCGCGAGCATGGGATTGAGCGACTTCGCGTCCGCATGTTCGGCGTAAACGAGCCGTCCCGGATGCGTCCAAGCATTGCCGTGCGCACCGCCGGCCGAAGCGCCCGTGTCGACCTTCGTGCAACCGGCGGCGAACGCTGCCGTCCCAAGCAGCGCCAAAGCGCGGGGCACGCGTTTAAACACGCAGGGTGTCGGGATCGACTCCTTGCGAACGGTGGAAGTCCGCGAAAGCGAAGGGTGAGATCTCCGACGGTTTTATTTCACTACGGCCGCCCCAGAAAACGTTCGTGTAACCGACGTCGATACCGGCTTCGCGCAGATGCTCGTCGATCGCAGCTTTATGTTCCAGCAACACCGTCTTATCGAGGCCGTGCGCGACGCCCATCACGTTGACGTTGCGGAACTCGGGGCCCCCTTCGCGCCAATAGGCGTGCGTCATAATGTGGTGCCGCCCAACTTCGCGGCCCGCATCGAGTTCGCGGCCGACCGGAACCTGCCAATGGAAGAGCGCGTTGTAGCGCGTCACGCGCTGATTGCCCGCCGTCTCTTTAACGTGTTCGAGGAACGTCGAGAAACGGCCGATAACGCCACGCGCCGCGAGCGACTCCGCAACTTCATAAAACGTCTCGAGAGCGACGCCCGCTTCGGCCGCTCGCGCGACCCACAGCTCCCGCACCAGTTCGTGCGGTTCGAATTCACGTTTGAGTGCGACGAGCACTTGCCAATCGAGCGCCGAGAGTTGCACGATCTCCGTATCGAGCACGTCGGCCAACACCTCCGCGCGCGAACCCGGCTCCATGCCGCGTCTCCGAATATGTCCGACGCCGAGAGCGAAGAGCCGCTCGGCCGGCATCAATCGAAAGGCTTCGGCACCGACGCGATTGCGCAGAAACGTCGCGTGCTTTTCGAGCGAATAACCTTGCGGTACTTTGAGCGTCGTCCAGAGGCGGTAATGCGAACCGGGCGTGGCCGCATCGGTCGTTCGGATCACGACGTGGCCGGAGAACGGATCCACTTTCGACATATATTCGAAAGCCGCATCGAGACGATCGGAGGGAATCTGCCAAGCCACGAGCGCGCCGTGCGCGAGATTCGTCGCGAGCAGCGTTTGGCGCACGCGCCGGATGGTCCCGTTCTCGAGCATCGCGCGGATACGCGCTTGCGTCAGTTCGAAATCGACCCCGGAGCGGCGCGCGATTTCACCCAGCGGGTCGCGTAAGAATCCGGCGATCCGATCTTCTGAGACTTTGAGAATCTCGGCGTTGATCGGATCTTCGACGTTGACCGGGGTCGCGAGTAAGGCCATGCGTAGCAGTACGCTACGAAGTCGCCGAAACCCCATGCGCGCGGCGCCCGCGCCGACCCGGGCCGGGCGACACGTTAACCGCCGGTGAGGCGCTCGGATCGGCGGTTGCCGAAGGTGCCGGCGAAGGCAGCGGGCCGACCGCGCCCGAGGGCAGCGGGAGCGGCGTCGCATTTGCATTGATGGGCGGCGCGCTGCCGGTGGGTAGAGCGTTCGGCGTCGGCATCACCGGCAATGGCGCATCGCCGACGGCCGTCTCGTAGTTCGCACCGATCGCGTACAGATACGTTTGCTCCGCTTGCCGTAACGTATACACCGTCGTTACTTGATCGGTTAACGCTTGGGTTAACTGTACTTGAGCGTTGAGCAGAAGCGGCAACGTCGTAACGCCGGCCCGGTACTGTGCTTGCGTCGATTGGACGTTGACCACGGCCGTCGCGTACTCTTGCTCCGTCTGATCGAGCGCCGCGCGCGAACTGACGAGATTGGTCAAAGACTGCTTCACGTTCAACTGCACGCCGAGCGCCGTGTTTTGCAACTGCGCGTTCGCGATCTCGAGCGAAGCGCGCGCCGAAGCGGTATTCGCGGACGTCACTCCTTGATCGAACAGCGGTATCGATAACTGGAGTCCGAGCGATTGCGCGTTGCGAAAGCTGTTCAAATCGCCGTTCGAATCGTCACCGCCGCTTACCACGCCCGAGAGCGTCGGGAACAAGCCGAGCTTCGCGGCGCGTAACGTGTATTGCGCCTGGCGCACGCTCTGAATCGACGAATCGTAATCGGGCCGAAGGGCGATCGCGCGACGCAACGCCGCATCGTAGGTCGGAATCGGGATCGACGAAACTTGCGAGTTCGTAAAGACCGGTGCGTCGTCGACCGGCTGGATTTTCACGTTCGCGTCGAGGCCCATCGCATTGACGAAACTCGCTTCGCTGCCGAGTTCGGAGCCTTGCGCGCGTACGACGGCGAGCCGCGCTTGCGCGAGCGGTAGTTGCACGGTCGCGATGTCGGCGCGGGCCGTCGTTCCGGCGCGCACCTGAGCGCTCACGAGGTCGACCTGCACTTGATCTTCGCGCACGATTTCGAGATCGACTTGCGTGGTGCGCTGCGCGGCGAGATACGAATAGTATGCCTGCGCGACGTTATACGCGACCGTCTGCAACTGGCGCCTGTACGTATCGGCGAACGCCGTTTCGCTGCGTCGCGCCGCATTGACCGACGCCGCCGTGCGTCCTCCGTCGTAGATCAGCTGCTGTATATTAAGGCTGAAGCCGGCCGACCCGAAAAACGTCGTATTCGCCGTCGTCACACCGCCGGCCGTCGTGGTCGTCGTGCCGCCCGTGGTCGTACCACCAGTGCCCGTACCACCGGTGCCCGTGCCCCCCGTACCCGTACCACCGGTGCCCGTGCCCCCCGTACCCGTACCACCGGTGCCCGTGCCCC
>CAXTIY010000039.1:0-3631 GCA_964244215.1 uncultured bacterium | reverse complement strand
CCGTACCGGTACCGGTACCCCCCGTCGTCGTGCCTCCGATTCCCGTGCCGCGCGTCGTCGTCGATGAGGAGAGCCCCGTGCCGCCGGGCTGTATATGCTCGCCCGTCAGCGATGCGCCGGCGCTCACCAGCGGTAACAAACCCGCCTGCTGCAATCGAACTTGTGCGGCTTGCACGCCGACGTCGCCGCGCGCCACGACAAGCAACGGCGAACGCGCAAAACCGACGGCGATCGCCTGTTCGAGCGTCAAGGTCGGCGGGAGGTCGGGCGCGGGCGAACCTGCGCCGACGCCGGGTACGGGCGTCCCGTACGCGGGATACGGCAAATCCGTCGGGCCGCCGAGCGGTGCTAACGTAAGGATGGGATAGGGAGTCGGCTGACCCGGGTTCAGCGTCCGGCCCGGTGGCGCCGTGGCCGCCATGACTGCGGAGACGCTCGCAGGCGGGGCCGCGACGAGAGCGACGCCGCCCGCGAAAACGAGCGCGGTCGCGCCGAATCCGAGACGTGCTCGGCGGTCAAGAGACATGCGGTCCTATATCCTTTATCAGCGATTACGTCGGTAGCGTTTGCGAACTACGGCTTCGCCTGGCTCGCGCCGTTGTTCACGGCAACGACGCTACCGTCTTGCAAAGCGTCGGGCCGCGTCGTAATCACGGTCGTTCCTATCGCGACGCCGCTGCCTTTGATCTCCGCTAGCGTATCGGTTTGCAAACCGACCGTGACCGGTAGCAATTTCGCTTTACCGTCGACGACGGTATACACGCCCGTCCCTTGGTCGCCCGTGAAGAGCGCGGTGCGCGGTACGACGGTCGCGTTACGCCGGCGATCCTTGATGACGTGAACCGACACGAGCATGCCACCACGCAGCTCGTTATCCGGATTCGGTTGCCGCATGCGTGCGCGGTACGAGAGGGTGCCCGTGGTCGGGGTCGCGTTTACGTCGTAGATGGTCCCCCGAAACGTCTTACCGGGAACGCTCGCCGACGTAAACGTCGCCGAAGTACCGGGCTTAACGAACGTGAGATCTTCATCGGGAACGTTCGCGTTGAGATACACGGTCGAGACTTGCGAGACGCGCACGATCGCTTGATTAGGCCCCGCGAAAGCCCCGGGATCGAGTAACCGCTGCGTTACGACGCCTTCGAACGGCGCGTAGAGCGAAGACTGTGCGATTTGCGTTTGTAGCAACTTCACGTTCGCTTGCGCCTCGGCAAGTGCCGCGCGATTCCCCTGGATCGTCGCCTGATCGACTTGCGTTTGTCCCGTATTCGTGCGCGCGGTCGCGAGCGCCGCTTGCGCCGCGGGCAACGCTTGGCGAGCGTTGTTTACTTCTTGCTGGGCGGATACGTAATTCGCACGAGCCTGCACGAGCGCCGTCTGAGCGACGTAGCCCTGACTCGCGAGCGACTGATCGCTTTGATAGATCAGTTGCGCGTTGCGTAATGCCGCTTGTGCCGTCGCGACGCGGTTCTGGGCTTGCTGCACGCCTTGCTGCGACGCCGATAACGCGGAAGTGTACTGCTGCGAAGAGATCGGGGCTTGCACGGCGGAGCTGTTGAGCTTCGCTTCGGACTGCCGGACCGTCGCTTCGTTCGCTGCCAGCTGCGCGCGGAGTTGCGCGGCGTCGAGCTGCGCGAGCAGTTGCCCCGCGTGTACGCGGTCGCCTTCATTCACGAGAACGCTCGTAATCGTGCCGGACTCGGGAGTGCTCAGCGTCGATTCTTGCAACGGGGCGATCTGCCCGTCGAGCGTCAAGGTCGTCGCGATATCTTCTTGCGCGACTTTACCGACGTCGACGGCGAGCGGCGGCGGCCCGGCCGGCGCCTTCTTCTGGCCTCCACATCCGCTCACCAAAAGCATCGCCGCAGCGACGAATGCCAAACCACGCGCCTTCATACAATACCTTTCGACCGACATGCGACGCCCCCGTGCTCGCACGACAACGAACGCCCGCCACTACTACTGCACGAAGCGACGAATTGATTCACTCCGGCGGCGCGAGCGGGAGCGCCTTCGCCATCCGCCAACCTACGCGCTCATGGCTGCGAAGCTCGAGATCGGTCGCACGTATCAGAGTCAAACCCGCGTCGAAGAATGGATGACCGCCGAGAAGGCGGGCAACAAAGGTGTCGATGTTCTCGGAACGCCGATGCTCCTGCAATTGATCGAGGACGCGGCGCTCTCTTGCATGATGCCGGTACTCGCGGCGGGCGACATATCGCTCGGCTCGAATATCGAATTGACGCATCTCGCGCCGACGCCCGTGGGCTTCATCGTCCGGGTCGAGGTCGAGGTGATCGGTATCGACGGGCGGCGCGTTAATTTCGCAGTCGCGGCCTTCGACGAGCGCGAAAAGGTGGCCGAGGGAACCCACGAGCGCTATGTCATAGAACGCGCGAAGTTCCTCAAGAATCTCGAAGAGAAACTTACCTAGGGGGATTCAACTGCGTTGAATCCGTTCACGATTCGGCAAGCCGATCGCGAACGGGTTAGAAAGCCGGAATGCGGCGGCGCGCCCGGCGGCGTAACCGCTCAATGTAGCGCCGACCGTACTCTGGCCCGGAAACGTCGAGTCGCCGCACAGATAGAGTCCGCGCACGGGCGTGCGATGTCCGAACGCGCCGAGCGTCGCCGTACCCGGCGTTTGCGGCAGGCCGCCGACGAGCCCTCGCGAGCGCCCCGTGTAACGCTCGAAGGTGTGCGGGTCGGCCGGTTCGAGGACTTCGGCGCGGGCGGCGGCATCGGGAAGCACGCGCTCGAAAGCAGCGAGCAACCGCGCCGTGTACTCCGCCCGAAGGGCGGGCAAGCGTCCGTCGCGATAGGCGCGCTCCCAACGCCCGACGTCCGTATGGGTCGAGAGCGTGACGGCGCGGCCGCCGCCGCGGGCCCGATGCGCTTCGTGCGCGCCCGAGAACGAGACGAAGGCCGAGTTCCCTTCGCCGAGCGCCTCACTATACGAAGCGACCAGCTGGTGATGGCTCGGGAAATCTTCGGGAACGATGCCCGCGGGCAATCCGCAATAGAGGGTGAAGGCGCCGTAACGCTGCGGCAGCGTGGCGAGCCGTGGACGCACGTGCCGCTCGAGCGCCCCGCACAACGCGGCGACGTTGGGAATCGGTAGCGCGGCCACGACGACGGGGCTCGCAAACGTCGTTCCGTCGGCGAGTTTTACGCCGGATACTCGTTCGCGTTTCGTCAATATTTCGACCGCGTCGGCGCGGTATTGCAACGCGCCGCCCGCTCCTCGAAATGCCCGGGCCAGAGCGATGGAGATCGTCGAGACGCCTTGTGCGAGATGAAACGTGCCTTCACGCGCGAGGTCGAGCGCCGTGCAACCGTAGGCGAGATCCGCATGCCGAGCGTCCGTTTGCGCCGTAATGAGCAATTGCGCGTCGACGAACGCGCGCAGCGCGCGCGACGGTTCGGACGGCATGATCGAGTCGACCGTCCGCCCGAGCGCCGCCAGAAGCGGCAGATGGCGCGGACGCGCGGCACGCGCAAGCGCCAGTACCCCCGGCACGTCTTGCGGCAGCGCCGGAAAGCGCGTCGAGAGATCCCACGCGAGATCGGCGATGCGTTCCTGCGAATTCCAGAACGCTTCCGCCTGCTGGCCGAACGCACGCAAACGCTC
>CAXTIY010000038.1:0-15034 GCA_964244215.1 uncultured bacterium | reverse complement strand
CGTCGACGTGCGGCGCGACCTCGCGTTCGTAATACGCGCGGTCCTGCGGGATCGCCGCGATCTTCAACCGCACGCCCGCGCGCTTCGCGATCTCGATCGCGCGATGCGTGCCCTTTTCGGGATGGAACCGGCCGAGAAAGAGCAGATAGTCGCCGGGCCGATCGACGAATGTGAAATCGTTCGGATCGATGCCGTTATACGTCGTCGCGAGATAGTCGAGGCCGGGATCGCGATCGGAATCGCTGATCGAACAATAGAAACTGCGTTCGGCGCCGGCGTAGTACGCCGCGAGAATCTGCGGCGTGTAGAAGCCGTGAATCGTCGTTAGCATGGCGGGCGTTTTCGTCGCGAGCGCGTAGGTGAGCGGCTTCCAATCCAGATTATTATGGATGATATCGAAATCGTCCGCCCGGTGGAAAAGATTTGCGATGTGCAACGCGCTGTAGACGTCACCGTCGAGCGCCGGGTCTTCGTTAATCCCGACGGGCACCACGTAATCGAGTCTGCATTGCGTTTGCGAATTACCCGTCGCAAACAGCGTTACGTCGAGTCCGCGCGCGCGCATGCCCTCGGCGATATCGAAAGCGACTTGCTCCCACGGGCCGTAACCGGCGGGAGGCGTCGGCCAAGAGATCGGCGCGAGCAAGGCAAGACGTTTACCGGCGAGCGATGGCCCGGTGTTCAGCGCCGCTACCCCGCCGTCGCCTGGGGGACTGGTTTCGAGTCGCGGCGAGCCCGAAGATTCTCGATATGGTTCGCATCCGTACGGCGCAACGCGCCGCGTTCGTCGACGGAGAGTTGCGCGGAGACGCGCCGTAGCGGGCCGAGGAGCTGTTGCTCCGCCAAATGCCAGAGCGCGATGCCGTCATCTTCGAAAGCTTGTTTGGGTAGGACGATTCGTTGCTCGAGCGCCGGTTTTACCTCAGAGGCAAGACGTATGCTCAGCCCTCCGCGGTAGCGATCCATGCTTTTTACCGCGCTCCAAGGGAGCGTCCGCGGCGCCGGACGTTCGACGACGATTTCTTTCGTTCGAAAGTGAATCAACGTCTCGACGCCGGCTGGAACGTCGATGATCCGCGACCTCAGCTGGAATGCGAGAACGAAGTACCAGCATCCGAGGATGATGCTTATCCAACCGGACGGCCTTAGGTGATTCGACGCAACTTCCGAGATGCCGAGAGCGAGCCAAAGAACGGCAACGCCGCACTGGATCCGGATCGTAGTCTTCGTAACGCCCGATTGTTTTTGGAGCTCGGCGGTCTGTCGGCTTGCCTCATCGGCACTCAGCTTAAAGGAAACGACGATTTCGCTCTGGTCCATCATCGTTATCGTATCATGTCGCTCTTGCGCTCGCGAAAGCGCATCTTCGACCGTCATAGGAGCCACGGCAATCTCATCGCCACCAGAGGCGCCCGCGGCACGGCCGAGCGCCGGAGTCAATCAGCGCGACTTCGTCGTCCTTTGGGCCGGCCAAACGTCGAGCGTGTTCGGCAGTGCGATTTCGATGCTCGCACTGCCGAGCACGGCTATTCTGTTATTGCACGCGACCGCGTGGCAACTCGGCGTACTCGAAGCGCTCGCGTACGCTGCATTCCCGGTGCTGGGACTCGTCGTGGGCGTACTGGCCGATCGCATGCCGCGCCGGCGCATCATGATCGTGGCGGACATCGTCCGCGCGCTCGCGCTCGGGTCGGTCCCGCTCGCCGCCGCGCGCGGCCTCCTCAGTTTCCCACAGCTCGCAATCGTCGCGCTGATAACCGGCATCGGCTCGGTGTTCTTCGAGATCTCGTATCAGGCGTATCTGCCCGCCGTCGTTTCGAGAACAGAATTGTTGCGCGCGAATACGCGGCTGGAAGCGACGCGCTCGGCCGCACAAGTTGCGGGCAACGGTCTCGCGGGATTGCTTATCTCGACGCTCGGCGCGGCGCTCGCCGTCGGCGTCGATGCGCTTTCGTTCGTTTTCTCGATCGTCTCGTTGCTCGCGATCCGCGTGCGTGAAGCGCCTCACGCGCGGTCGGGCGACAAGGCGCCGAGCTTTTACAACGACGTCCGCGTCGGAATCGCGTGCGTCTTTGGGTCGCCCGTGCTTGCGACCATTGCGGGCTGCACGGCGACGAGCAACTTCGGTACCTCCATGCTTTCGGCCGTCTATCTGATCTTCGCATATCGCGATCTACACGTGCCGGCGGTAACGCTCGGGCTCGTACTCGCCTGTGCGAATCTCGGCTTCATCGGCGCGGCGTTCGCGAGTCGGCTGACGCAGCGCTTCGGCCTCGGCCGCACGCTCGTCGCGAGCATGCTTACCAGCGGCGTCGCCCCGCTTCTACTCCCGCTCGCACTCCACGGGGCGGCGATTCCCATTCTATTCGTCAGCGAATTACTGCAGACGTGCGTCGTACCTATCTACAATATCAATCAAGTAAGCCTGCGGCAGACGATCGTCCCGCAAGGATTGCAAGGACGCATGAATGCGACGATGCGCACGCTCGTTTGGGGCACGATGCCGTTCGGCGCGCTCGCGGGCGGTGCGCTCGGGAGCGCGCTCGGCATCGTTCCGACTATTCTCATCGCCGCCGGCGTCACCAGCTCCGCGTGCTTGTGGTTGCTCTTAGGAACCGTGCGCCGATTGCAATCTTTCTCGCTCTAAGATCTATTGAAGACGCGCGGGGCAAGTGCGGACGCGCCGCTGCGCCGTCGTCATGGCGTCGTTCGTTTGCGTGACGAGCTCCGCGAGTTTGGGAACGATGTCGTCCGTGGCCGCGAAGCTGTCTTGTACCTTGGAGAGCTCGTTCTTTACCTCGCGTAGACGGTCGTACGCGGATTTCCAACGAGAACAGTCCGTCATCTGTAGATCGTTTTGCTCGCGCGACAGAGCGATCGCTCGTGCGCTCGGCGGCCCTTGCCGAACGGCGGCGGTAGCTGGGAGATAGCCGATCGCTACGAGCACTGCGAGCGAAGCGAAAGTGCCGAATGATTTCTTGAGAAACATCGAGATGACTCCGTGTCGAGAAGTGAATCGTCGACATAACGAAGTTGCGACGTGCGATAGTTCCGTTAGAGCACGGACGACGCTCTAGTACGCCGTCACCGGTTCGTAGATGATGTTCCCCAGACGATCTTTGACCGCGATCGACGTCAGGCCCGGTCCCGTTTCGCGTACGGTAAAGTCGCCCGTCGACGAGGAAGCGGGCATGACGGTCGCTACCGATGGGCTCAGGCTTTGCGCGGTCCACGGGCCGTTGAAATTCGTCTCTAATATCGTAAACGATGCGGGCTGCGCGGAGCCGAGCGAAACGTTCGCAGGTTCGAGCGTTTGCACGTGGCGCACGTAAGCACCGAACAGTTTGGCGGGAGGGGTTTGCGTTGCGACCACCACCCATGCGTTATCGTCCGGGCCGACGGCGGGCCCTACGATTATCTTGTTGATGCCGGACGGCGAATACGGTCCGCTAAAATGCCCGGTATAGACGTTATATTGATACAGTAAAGCGACACCGGCAGCTAAGGGCGTAAGGCTCGTCCAGATGTTGCCGCCTTTGTCGACGCTAAGATTGTTAATCTGCGTACCGCTTCCGCCAGGCAGCGCTATCTCCGAAACAACACCGCCCGTTGTAAGGCGCCCTAAAAATCCTTGCTGCGTGAACGAATCGAAATACAAGGAGCCGCGGCTCGCAACCATCGAGTCGGGGAAATCGTGCGGAAGCGGAAAGAGCGTCGTCGTGCCGTCCGCTTCCAAACGGGCGATACCACCGAGACCATTCGGGTTTCCTTCGTATCCGAAGTAGAGCCGTCCATCGCTTCCGAAGGTGGCTGCTTCTCCGTTCGGGTCGGTCGGGATGGCGCGGCTCGTCACGTTTCCGTCGGCATCGATCCGGAAGATTAAGCCGGAAACGCCTGCCGGGAACGAACCGACGGATTCGGTGACGTACACGCCGCCATCGGGTCCGACGGTAATGCTTTCGAAGAGCGAGCCTTTGTGCGTGCGTAAGCCGAAGAAGCGACGCTGCGTACCGTCGGGAGCGAAGCTGATGACGCCGTTCGCCGCAGTCGTCCAAAGTTTTCCATGCGCGTAAACGATCGAAAAATAGGCTTGCGGGATCGAAAACTGGGCGTACGTTCCGTCGGGAGAGAGGCGAACGACGTTACCGACGTCGCTGACGAAGTAAGCGTCTCCGTTCGGCGTGAAAGCGACCTTGGAGAACTCCGTATTTCCCGCGATGCCGAGCGAGAAAGGAAACAGGACCGAATCCGTACCGTTTTCAACGATCTGCGGCTTTACGATGCCACGCCACGACGTTCGATGAGTGACGCCCGAAAAGGGCAATAGCGTCGTCGTTATAAGCACGGCAATGAGAACGATCGCTCCGTACATTGTTTCTCCAAAATGGATTAAGCCTAAATCGACGCTTCGCACCCGCGCTTGCGCCGTCCCACTTCGCCTCCGGAGGCCGGCTTGCAGCGAAGGCGACGCGCACGAACCGTTTGCAATGTGACGTAGCTCTCAATTCGCTCCGATCTACAGAGCCTGCTTAGTGGTAAAGACAAATCTGCCGATGACAAACGTATCAAGACGGCGGACGCGCGTCTTGCTTGAGATTGCGAGAAGAAGATGGATTTGGTCGAGGTAGGCGGATCGGTAAAGTGCGAAGGCTGCTCGAGCGCCGAACTGCCCTTCGATATCACGTTCGCATTTCAGCCGATCGTCGATGTGAGAAACGAGCGGATCGAATCGTACGAGGCACTCGTGCGTGGCAAGGGCGGCGAATCCGCAGCTACGATTCTCGCGAGCGTCGATGCGAACTCGCAATATCGTTTCGATCAAACGTGCCGGGTCACGGCGATCACGCTCGCCGCGCGGCTCGGCATGCAGACCAAACTGAACCTGAATTTTTTACCCAATGCCGTATACCGCCCTGAAGTATGCATTCGAACGACGCTCGCTGCCGCGCGAGCGGTTGAGTTTCCGATCGAGCGCATCGTCTTCGAAGTAATCGAAACCGAAAACGTCGCGAGTCCAAACCATCTGCGCGATATTCTCGCGGAGTACAAGCGGCTCGGTTTCGCGACCGCCATCGACGATTTCGGCGCTGGCTTCGCCGGCCTCGGTTTCCTTGCCGATTTCCAACCCGATATCATCAAACTCGATATGAAGCTCGTGCGCGACGTCGATCGTGACGTACCGCGCCAAGCGATCGTCCGGGCGGTCATCGGCCTCTGTCGCGAATTAAATATCCGGACGGTCGCCGAAGGCATCGAAACGTTCGCAGAATACAAGTGGCTCGCCGAAGCCGGCGCCGATCTCTTTCAAGGTTATCTCTTCGCGAAGCCGGGCTTCGAGACGCTGCCGGTAGTTGACTTCGCCCGCTTCCGGCTCGGCACCACAGCCGCGGGGCGTAACGGAGTTGCCCGCCTGCCCTTAGCCGCGCGGCCAGTACATGATGAGCGCCGTGCCGATCAACGCGATCGCGCCTCCGCATAGATCTGCGCGGTCGGGCGTCGTGCCGTCGATGCGCCAGCCCCAGAGCAGCGATAGCACGATGAAGACGCCGCCGTACGCGGCGTAAACGCGTCCGAAGTCCGCGCTCTTCGGTTGTAGCGTCGGAATAACGCCGTAAAGCGCGAGCACGAACAACCCGATAAGCGCGAGCCAAGCGCTCTTGCCTTCGCGGAGCCACAGCCAAATAAGATAACCGCCCCCGATCTCGCAAACCCCGGCGAGGACGAAGTACAGTAAAGACTGTGCGATCTGCATGTCCGGCGCTATTCGCGGACTCGTGCCCGCGTCCGGCAACCGCGCTGCCGCGGAGCCCGTTAGCTCGCTTGCGCGCGCCGATCGATTGCGATCGTTCCACCTTTGATAACCAGGAGCGGCTCGCGAAAGGCGCGCGCATCGGATTCGATATCGTGCGAGAGCACCGCGAGATCGGCGATACGGCCGACGCCGAGCGTCCCGCGCTGCAGCCCGAGCAGCGCCGCGGCGTTGACCGTCGCCGCGTGCAAGGCTTCACGCGCGCTCATGCCGAGCATCGATTGCATCAGCTCGAGTTCGTACGCATAGCCGTCGTGGTAATTGAACGGCGTACCGGCGTCGGAGCCGCCTGCGAACGTGACCCCCGCGGCGCGAGCGCGGCGTAAGTTCCCCGTGGCGTGCTCGGCGATTTCGCGCGCTTTGCGCAAAACGAAATCCGGCATGCCACCCTCTTCGCCGCCTTCGATGATGCAGCGAATCGCAGCGAGCGTCGGAACGAGATAGGCCCTGCGCTCGACGAAAAGTGCGATGCCTTCGTCATCGACGAGATGCCCGTGCTCGATCGAATCGACTCCCGCGCGCAGAGCGTTCGCGATGCCGCTCGTGCCGATCGCGTGCGCGGCGCACGTCATGCCGTGAGCGTGCGCTTCCTCGACGCCCGCACGCATCTCATCTTCGGAGAGCTGCGCCGTGCCGGGGACGGCGCCTTTGGTGAGCACGCCGCCCGTTGCGATAAACTTAATGCAATTCGCGCCGTCGCGGCGTTGCTCGCGTACGGCTCTGCGAACGTCCTGGGGGCCGTCCGCTTCGCGGCCGATGAACCAACCGTGGCCGCCCGTCATGCAGATCGCGCGACCGGCAGCTATTACGCTCGGGCCCGCGAGGTTGCCTGCGGCGACCGCATCGCGCACGTCGATCGCGATCGAACTCGTGCTGCCGAGATCGCGCACCGACGTAACGCCCGAACCGAGGGTCTTTCGCGCGTTCTCGGCCGCCACGAGCGCGCGCTGCACGGGCGTCGTCAACACGAATACGCTCTGCGTCTGCGCTTCGCCGCTCATCTCAAGATGCACGTGCGAATTAATGAGTCCGGGGATGACGCATGCGGCTTCGATGATTCGCGCGTCCGGGGGGATCGGTCGTTCCGAACTCGCGACCGCGCTAATCGTATCGCCCTCGATCAGCAGCACGCCGTTACGCTTCGGTTCTCCGAGACCGTCGTGCAACGTGCCGTAACGCAGCGCCAGCCGTGCGTGCGGCGCGAACCCCCCGTTCACCGGCGCAGAGCTTCGACGGCATCCATCTCGTTACGGGGGCCGACCGCCGAATCGATGACGTCGAAACAGCGATCGATTTCGTCTCGCGTGTTGTAGTGTGCGAAACTCAAGCGGACGGCGATGCCGCCCGCCTCGGGCGCGATCGCGTGCATCAAACGCGGTGCGTAGTAATTCCCGAGCCGCGCTTCGATCTGCGCCATCTCGAAGCGCTCGGCGAGTTCCGCGCTCGGTACGCCCGGAATGTTGAATGCGAAGACGGGAAGCCGCGGCGCGTCGGTCGGGCGGCCATAGAGATGCACGTAGCCCGCTCGTGCTGCAAACTTCGCGCGCGCGTACGCGGAGAGCGCTTCTTCGTGGTCCGCGAGGCGTTCGATCGCTTTGCGCGGAGAATCCGCAACGTCGCGAAGATAGGCGATCGTACCGAGCCAGCCCGCGAGAGCCTCGTGACTTTGCGTCCCCGGCTCGAGCGTCCAATAACGCGCGTCGCCGCCCGGTGCATCGGTATCTGCGACGTTGACCAGCCGTTCGAAGACGCCCGCACTCGCATACCAAAAGCCGATATGCGGTCCGTAAATCTTGTACGCGGAAAAGAAAGCGAAATCGATCGCAGGTTCGAGATCGAGTGCGAAATGCGGAATCGCTTGCACGCCGTCGACGACGACGGTCGCCCCCGCGTCCTTGGCGCTACGGGCGAGACGCGGCAAATCGAAGACGGTGCCCGTTGCATTCGAGGCCCACGGCAGCGCGACGAGTACGGGGCCTCGCTCGAGAAATTTCTTATATTTTATTTCGTCGAGATCGCCGTGCCGGTCGACCGGCACGATATCGATCTGCGCGCCGAAGTGTCGCAGCCAAAGCCACGGCGCGATGTTCGCTTCGTGATCGGCCGCCGTTACGACGATGCGGTCGCCGCGTTGTACGCGCGTGGCGAGTAAGCGCGAGAACGAAAGCGCGAGGGAGGTCGCATTCTGCCCGAAGCCCACGCGCTCGACGGGTGCATCGAGCAATGCGGCGAGTTCGAATTTCGCTTCATCGACGAGGCCGGATGTCGCTAACGTTCGCGCAAAAATGGGCCCTCGCTGCGCGTTGTCGTAGGCGAGGTAGCGCTGCATCCGTTCGAGGGCGGTATCGGGCAACTGCGCGCCCGCGGCATTGTCAGCAAGGATGCGGCCGTGTGCGGCGGAGGCCATTACGGCCGGAAAACGATCGCCGTTCACCGTGGGACGACGTCGTGCCGCAAGGCGCCGGTAATGAATCGCGTCGCCGCGCGAACGCCTTCGAGCGAAACGCCCGTTTCGATGCCCTCGGCATCGAGCATCGCGACGAGGTCTTCGGTCGCGACGTTTCCCGGAGCACCCGGTGCGAACGGGCACCCGCCGAGACCGCCGCCGGAACTATCGAAGATCGACACGTTCATCGCCAGTGCCGCTTTGATGTTCGCCCGTGCGTTTCCGTGCGTGTCGTGAAAGTGCATCGCGATTCGTTCTACCGGCATGTGCGTTTGCAGTGCTTCCGCGACGTAAGTGACCTGCTCGGCCGTCGCGACCCCGATCGTATCGCCGATCGATATCTCATCAACGCCGAACTCCGCGAGCGCGTTCGCCACGTGCACGACGCTTTCGATTGCGACCGCGCCCTCGTAGGGACATCCGAATGCGGTCGATATGTAGGCGCGCACCCACATACCGTCCCGCCGAGCCTCTCGCGTCACCTCTTTGAAAACCAGCAGAGATTCGTCGATCGACATGTTGATGTTGCGTCGTGTGAACGTTTCCGATGCGGCGGTAAAGACGGCGACGGCGCGCGCGCCCGCGGCGCGAGCGCGTTCGAGGCCGCGCATGTTCGGAACCAGACACGCGTACGTGGTCCCCGGCTGCCGCGCGATGCCGGCCATCACCGCCTCCGCGTCGGCGAGTTGCGGAACGGTACTCGGCCGAACGAACGACGTCGCCTCGATCATCGGCAGCCCGGCTGCAGATAGTAAATCGATGTAGCGAATCTTATCGGCCGTCGCAACGACGGCGGATTCGTTTTGCAAGCCGTCGCGCGGACCCATCTCGCAAATCTTGACGCGGCGGGAAGTCGCTTCGCCGTCTTCGGATTCGATTGCTTCGATCATGTCACGCTCGTGCTTCGATTTCGATGAGTGTCGCGCCGCCCCGCACGACGGCTCCAGGCGAAACGCATACGTTCCGGACGACTCCCTCATGCGTCGCCTCGATGCGATGTTCCATCTTCATCGCTTCGAGAATTACCAGAAGGTCTCGTTCTTCGACGCGCTCCCCCGCCCGCACGGCAACCGATAAGATCTTGCCCGGCATCGGTGAAGTAATCGCGCCGCGTTCCGCGCGCGACGTCTCACCGCCGCGCCCGAGTTCCGGCGGTGCCGCGATATCGAACCGGTACGTCTTACCGTCCAGCTCGACCGTAACGCCGGTCGCGTCGGCCCGCGCTCTTCCGGCGATCCTTTCTTGCGTAGCGCGAACGACGACGTGCTCCCGCTCGACTTCGAACGCTACGAGCGCGTCGATCGCGCCGCGCAATTGCCAGCGGCCGCGTTCGGAACCGATGCGCGAGGCCGTAATCTCGAACGTGCGACCATCCTCAAGCAAGCGAAGCGGAATACCGACGCCGCCGATGCGCCACGCGCGCTCGTCGTAGAGGAGCGCTCCGATCGCGAGCAGCGCGGCCGGGCCCGGCGCCGCGGCCGGTGCCAGAACGTGGGGATGCTCGTCGAGATAGGCCGTCGATAGCGTCCCGCGCCGAAAATCCGGCTCGCGCACGATACGCGCGAGTAACGGCAGATTCGTTCGCACGCCCTCGATTCCAAACGCAGCGAGTGCCGCGCCCAAACGCTCGATTGCCGCGGGCCGCGTCTCGCCGTACGCGATGAGCTTTGCGACGAGCGAATCGTAGTAGATGCCGACGTCGCTCCCCGCTTCGATTCCCGCATCGACGCGAATACCGGGCCCTTCGGGCGGCTCGAAGCGCGTTACGCGGCCCGTCGCCGGCAGATACGCGTTGCCCGGATCTTCGGCATTCACGCGCACTTCGATCGCCCAGCCGCGCGCGCGGACGTCCTCTTGCCGTAGCGTCAGTTCGGCTCCCGCCGCGAGCGCGAACTGCCAGCGTACGAGATCGATGCCGTGCACGAGTTCCGTCACCGGATGCTCGACTTGCAGGCGTGCGTTCATCTCGAGAAAGTAAAACGCGCCGTCCGGTGCGAGCAAGAATTCGACGGTTCCGGCATTCGTATACGCGACGGATTCGGCCGCACGGATCGCAGCCGCGCCCATGCGCGCCCGCAGTTCCGGATCGAGCGCGAGCGAGGGCGCTTCTTCGACGATCTTTTGATGACGGCGCTGAATCGAACATTCGCGCTCGCCGAGATGCAGCGTCTTGCCGTACGCGTCGGCCAAGATTTGGAACTCGATGTGGCGGGGCCGTTCGATGTATTTCTCGAGCAGTATTTCGTCGTCGCCGAACGCAGCCGCGGCTTCTCGGCGCGCCGCCGCGAGCGCTTCTTCGAACCGCGCGAGGTCGGTCACCACGCGCATGCCGCGCCCGCCGCCGCCGGCCGTCGCTTTTACGAGCAGCGGCGTGCCGATGCGCTCGGCTTCGGCGCGCAGAAACTCGACCTCTCGCTCGGCGCCGTCGTAGCCGGGAACCACCGGCACCCCGCGCGCCCGGACCCGTCGCTTCGCCTCTGCCTTGTCGCCCATCGCCCCGATCGCTTCCGGTGAAGGGCCGACGAACACGAGCCCCGCAGCCTCGACCGAGCGCGCGAAGCCGGCGCGCTCCGAAAGGAAGCCGTAGCCCGGATGGATCGCGTCCGCATGCAGCGTGCGGGCGGCTGCGAGTATTCGCTCGCCGTCCAAGTAGGATTGCGCCGCTTCGCCCGGCCCGATGCAGAGGGCCTCGTCCATCGCGCGTACGTGAACGGCGCCGGCATCGGCTTGCGAGTAGATGCCGAGCGGCACGAGCCCGGATGCGCGTGCGCCGCGAGCGAGACGGACCGCGATTTCGCCACGGTTGGCGATCAAGACGCGGCGCACTTCGCGTCCGGCGACCAAGAGCGGCGTCATTGGGGGCGAGGTTCGCGACCTAGTGTGGGGCTCCTTACCGCGGTCGTCGCGGCCGACATGTTAGCATGGGCACTATGGATGCAACCGCGGCGACCCGCCGAACGCGCGTTTCGCAAGCCGTTCGGCAAGAGCGGCCGGTCGTGTACCGGCACTCGTTCCTGACGCGGTTCACGCATTGGTTGACGGCGCTCGCCATGCTCGTGCTGATCATGAGCGGGCTGCAGATTTTCAACGCCGCGCCCTATCTCGATGCCTCCGATAAGAGCGATCCCGGCCGGCGCGTGCTTTCGATCGGCCAAGCGGGCGCGGACGCCAATATCGGCACGACCCAAATTTTCGGCCATACGTTCGTCACGACGCACTGGCTCGGCTTCACCGATAGCGGTCAAGCCGGCGAATCGGGCCGCGCCTTTCCCGGGTGGAGTACGCTCCCCGCTTATCAAGATCTCGCGAGCGGGCGGCGCTGGCATTTTCTCTTCGCTTGGGCCTTGTTGCTCGCCGGTCTCGCTTACGCGGTGTCGAGTATCGTGCGCAAAGATCTGGGCAAGATCGTTTTGCGTCCATCGGACGTTCCGAAGCTGTGGCCGATGCAGGCGTACTATTTCCGTTTGCGACCGGAACCGCCCGACCACGGTAAATATAATCCGTTGCAAAAGGCGGGTTATACGGCGGTGCTCTTTCTGCTGGTACCCTTCGCCATCATCACGGGCCTCGCGCTATCGCCCGGAATCGATGCGATTGCGGGTCCGCTGACATGGCTGCTCGGCGGCAGGCAATTCGCGCGCACGTGGCATTTCGTTTCGATGCTCGGCATCATCGTCTTTACGTTCGGACACGTCGGGCTCGTGGTCGCAACGGGATTTCTCAACAACATGCGCTCGATGATTCTCGGCACGTACCGGCTCGGCAAACATGAGGGAACGGGGCCGTGAAGCGCGGCTTATTCGTCGCCTCGAGTATGGCGATGGCGCTGGCGGGTTGCAACAGTGTGAAGAATTCGCTCAACGAAGCGGCTCCCGTGCGCTCCGCATTCGAATCGGTCGAACGTCTCGACCATCTCGTCATCGGTACGCGCGGACGGGCGAAGCTCTATCGCGAGCGAGATATCACGCTCGACTTTCCGACCAACGGCAACGATACGCCGAGCGATCCGCTCTATCAGCGCCTCATCTCCGGACGCTTCGCCGATTACGAGTTACATGTCGACGGACTGGTCGATCGCCCGGGCACCTTCGATCTGCGCCGCTTGCAGACGCTTGCAAAGTTAACCGAGATTACGCGCCACGACTGCGTGGAAGGTTGGAGCGTCGTCGGGAAGTGGACGGGTGTGCCGCTCGCCGCATTTCTGCGGCTCGTGCAGCCGCAAGCCGCCGCCCGGTACGTCGTATTCCATTCGTTCGATCGCGATTCGCAAGGCACGCCGTTCTACGGCAGTCTCAGCCTCGAACAAGCCGCGCATCCGCAAACGCAACTCGCGCTCGCGCTCAACGGCAAACCGCTCGATCCCGATCACGGCGCTCCCGTGCGCTTACGCATCCCGACACAACTCGCATACAAGAGTACGAAGTGGGTGCAGCGGATCGAAGTCGTCGCGTCGCTTAAAGCAATCGGCGACGGCAAGGGCGGGTACTGGGAAGACAACGGCTACGAATGGTACGCTGGTATCTAGGGGCACTCTGATTTCGTCCGGCTCATCGTTGCCGGGAAGCTCATTTCCGTTCGGAAACTTCGCTTCCCGGCGCCTCGATCCGGACGAAATCAGAGCACCCATCATGCGCTAGGGAGCAACCATCGAGCGGGGCGAGAGCGCTGCGCCGATCGAGCGTGTAGTTTGGAGACTGCTTCCTGGCGCTTCGCTTCGGACTATTAGAACATCCGTCGAGGTGTGGGTTTAGCGGCGTGAACGGCGTGGAGAGTTTGGGCGGAAGACGGTGGCGTCGAGGGATAGGCGGCCGGGGCCGATTAGCAAGAGTGTGAAGGCGACGGCGAGGTAGATGAGTTCTAGCTCGAAGGATTGGACGCCCGGGGCGGTGCTGATGAAGACGGCGCCGTGTGGGACGCTTACGAAGAAGATTGCGACGACCATGTTGCATGCGATCAAGAACGCAAAGAGCGGCGTTAAGAAGCCGAGGATGAGCGCGATGCCGCCCGCGAATTCGGCACCCGCGGCAATCACGAGTAGCCAAGGAGGGGCGCCGGGCACCATATGCGCTCCCCAAGTTGTCGGATGGCTTACTTTCGGTAAGCCGTGCAGCACGAAGGCGGCACCGAAGACCAAACGCAGCGCGAGCAATGCGACATCGGCGCGCGGTCCGAGCAGGAGCGGGCTCATACGGCCGGGTGTGGTTCCGTCGTAGGCACCACGAGCGGTCGAGCTCGCGAGAGCGAGAGCCAGACGCCGCCCGTGACGAGCAGCGCGCCGACGATATCGCGTAGACCGAGAATTTCCCCGCCGAAGAGGGCACCGACCGCGACCGCCAGCACCGGTATCATGAGTGCAGAAAGTCCCATCAAACCTGAAGAGATGCGCTGCAGCAGCCAGTGGTTGAGCGAAAACGCGATGGCCGTTCCGAAAATTGCGAGGTACGCGACGGCGCCGAGGGTCGTCATAGTGGTAGCGCGATGCAGGTCGATCCGCTCGAAGACGGCGCCCCATGCCGTCATCGCGATGCCCGCGGCGAGCATCGCCGGCGGAAGCGTCACGAGAGGTTCTGCATGTGCGTAACGCTTGAGATACACGTTCGCGTAACCGGACGACGCAGATGCTAAAAGCGCCGCAGCCACGTACAGCACGTCACCGCGCACGTCGCCGACGAGCGAGATTAACGTAACGCCGCCGAGTGCGAGCAGCGCACCGACGATCGTATTGCGATCCGCCCGTTCACCGAGCATCCTGTGCGCGAAACCGAAAATAAAGAACGGCATCGTACCGAAGAGCACGGCCACGAGTCCCGACGCGAGATGCGTTTCTGCGAGATACGTAAGCGCATAATTCAATCCGAACATCGTTACCGCTAGCACGCCGACGAGATGCCAAGGCGGCGTGTTACGCCGGAAATCGACACGCAGCGCGAGTGCCAGCGCGTAGAGCAACGCGGCGGCCACGATGAAACGAACGCCCGCACCGAAAACGGCGGGCATGCCGTGTAAAGAGACTTTGATTGCAAGCCACGTGGTTCCCCAGATGAGAACGCATGCGGCATAAGCGCCGATCGTCGAAACCGGGGACGCGATAAAGGCTCGCCACATAGAAAATAGGCGCTGGGAGATCACTCTCGTTCAACACGAAGCGAAGCCACCAAAGTTGCACCGTCCGCAACACCGACGACGGGAGAATCCTCCTCGATGGGTGCCGACGTATCCGGAGCGGTAAGCGTCCACAAAGGCGCGCGCGTTCACATTCGAAACACGCCGAACCGCGTCTCCTTTGCCGGCGCGCATGCGGCCGCACGTAGTCCGAGCGCGAGGACGCGGCGCGTATCGAGCGGGTCGATGACGCCGTCGTCCCAGAGGCGCGCACTGGAATAGTACGCCGAACCTTCGCGTTCGTATTTTTCGAGAATCGGCGCGGTGATCGCCGATTGCTCGGCGGCCTCGAGTTCGCGGCCTTTGGCGCGTTCCGCATCGACGCGCACCTGCAGTAACGTCGAAGCGGCTTGCGCACCGCCCATCACGGAGATGCGGGCGTTCGGCCACATCCAAAGTTGGCGTGGCGCAAAGGCGCGGCCGCACATGCCGTAATTGCCCGCACCGAAGCTGCCACCGATCACGACCGTGAATTTCGGCACCTCGGCGCAGGCGACCGCCATAACGAGTTTCGCGCCGTCTTTGGCGATGCCGCGATGTTCGTATTCTTTTCCAATCATAAAGCCCGTTACGTTCTGCAGAAAGATGAGCGGGGTTCCGCGCTGCGCGCAGAGTTC